>JAFEFQ010000250.1 GCA_018240505.1 Pseudomonadota bacterium | reverse complement strand
TGCGCAGGCGCACGATGCTGCCGTCGTGCTGGGTCACGTCGACGATCTCGCCTTCGGCATAGTCCACGGTGATCTCGGCGCGCACGTCGATGAAGTCGAGCCTGTTGACGGCTTCATTGTGCTCACGCACGTACTCGTAGCTCTTGGTGCTGCCGGCATGGTTGTTGAACGCGACGCACGGGCTGATCACGTCGATGAAGGCTGCGCCCTTGTGCGCGATTGCGCCCTTGATCAGCGGCACGAGTTGCTTCTTGTCGCCGGAGAAGCCGCGCGCGACGTAGGTGGCACCGAGCTGCATCGCGAGGCCGACGAGGTCGAGCGGGCTGTCGGTGTTGACCACGCCCTTCTTCGACTTCGAGCCCTGGTCGGCGGTCGCCGAGAACTGGCCCTTGGTCAGGCCGTAGACGCCGTTGTTCTCGACGATGTAGACCATGTTGACGCCGCGCCGGATCGCGTGCACGAACTGGCCGATGCCGATCGAGGCCGAGTCGCCGTCACCCGACACGCCGAGATAGATCAGGTCGCGGTTGGCGAGGTTCGCCCCGGTCAGCACCGATGGCATGCGCCCGTGCACCGTGTTGAAGCCGTGTGACTGGCCGAGAAAATAGTCCGGCGTCTTCGAACTGCAGCCGATGCCGCTGAGCTTGGCGACGCGATGCGGCTCGATGTCGAGTTCCCAGCAGGCCTGGATGATCGCCGCCGAAATCGAGTCGTGGCCACAGCCGGCGCACAAGGTTGAAATCTTGCCCTCGTAGTCGCGGCGCGTGAAGCCGATCGCGTTGCAGGCCAGCGTCGGGTGATGCAGTTTGGGTTTGGCGATGTAGGTCACGCCACATTCTCCTTCGCCTTGGCCGGCCGCATCCGCTCCGCAATCGCGCCAGAAATGAAGCGCGCCGTGATCGGCGTGCCGTCGTAGTGCAGGATCGCGACGAGCCGCGCCGGGTCGATGCCGAATTCGTTGATCAGGAGCGCGCGCAGTTGCCCGTCGCGGTTCTGCTCGACGACGAAGACGCGTTCGTATTGGCGGACGAATTCGCCGACGCTGTCGGGAAACGGAAACGCGCGCACGCGCAGCGTGTCGAGCACGAGGCTCTGCTTGCCGAGCAGTTCGATCGCCTCGCTCATGGACGGGCTGGTCGAGCCGTAGTAGATCACGCCGTGGTGCGCCTCGCCGCCGGTGCCGCGCAGGACCGGCTGCGGCACCAGCGATTTCGCCGTGTCCCATTTCCGCAGCAGGCGTTCCATGTTGTAGATGTAGTCCGGCCCGCGCTCCGAGTAGCGCGCGTACGGATCGCGCGAGGTGCCGCGCGTGAAGTAGGCGCCGCGCTCGGCGTGCGTGCCGGGATAGGTGCGATACGGGATGCCGTCGCCGTCCACGTCCTTGTAGCGACCGAAATCCTTGCCCGCTTCGAGCTCGGCCGCGGTCATCACCTTGCCGCGGTCGTAGTCGCGCGCATCGTCCCATTGGAACGGCGCGGTCAGACGCTGGTTCATGCCGATGTCGAGATCGGTCAGCACGAACACCGGCGTCTGCAGACGGTCGGCCAGATCGAACGCCTGCGCCGAGAAATCGAAACATTCGTGCGGATCCTCGGGCAACAGCAACACGTGCTTGGTGTCGCCGTGCGAGGCATACGCGCAGGCGAGCACGTCGGACTGCTGCGTGCGCGTCGGCATGCCGGTCGAGGGGCCGCCGCGCTGCACGTCGATGATCGTCACGGGAATTTCGGCGAAGTACGCGAGGCCGATGAATTCGTTCATCAGCGAGATGCCGGGACCCGCCGTCGTCGTGAACGCGCGCGCGCCGTTCCAGCCGGCGCCGACACACATGCCGATCGAGGCGATCTCGTCCTCGGCCTGCACGATCGCGAAGCGGTTGCGCCCGGTCTCGGGATCGACGCGGTACTTCATGCAGTATTTCTGGAACGCCTCGGCGAGCGAGGACGACGGCGTGATCGGATACCAGGCGCAGACCGTGGCGCCGCCGTAGACGCAGCCGAGCGCGGCAGCGACGTTGCCGTCGACGAAGATCTTGTCGCCGACGTTGTCCGCGCGCTGCACATGCAGGCCGATCGGATCGAGATGCTGGGCGGCGTGTTCGCGGCCCAATTCCAGCGCCTGCACGTTCGAGTCGAGCAGCTTCTCCTTGCCCTTGTATTGTTCGGCGAACAGGCGCTTGATTTCGCGCGCGTCGATGCCGAGCAGCACCGACAAGGCGCCGAGATACATGATGTTCTTGAACAACTGGCGCTGGCGCGCGTCGGCGTAGGTGCGATTGCAGATCGCGGTCAGCGGCATGCCGATGACGTGGATGTCGTCGCGGAACTTCGATGCTGGCAACGGCCTTGTGGAGTCGTAGAACAGGTAGCCGCCCGGCTCGATCTCCTTGAGATCCGCATCCCAGGTCTGCGGATTCATCGCGACCATCAAGTCGACGCCGCCGCGCCGGCCGAGCCAGCCACGCTCGCTGACGCGCACCTCGTACCAGGTCGGCAAGCCCTGGATGTTCGACGGAAAGATGTTGCGCGGGCTGACCGGCACGCCCATGCGCAGGATGGCGCGCGCAAACAGCTCGTTCGCCGACGCCGAACCCGAGCCGTTGACGTTGGCGAACTTGACGACGAAGTCGTTGGTGGCTTCGATGCGCGGGTGTGGTGTGATCTCGACCTGCGCGTTCATTCGCTCATACCCTCAGGAGAACCTGGCAGCCCCTCCCCCTCGACGGGGGAGGGGTTGGGGAGAGGGTGAATCGAAGCCAGCGGCATCTTCGATGCCGTTCCCCTCTCCCGACGCGCTTCGCGCGTCGACCTCTCCCGCAAGGGGAGAGGTAAAAACAAAAACTCGCATTTGCGATTCCGGTTCATGCAGCTACCTTCGCCGCGCGCTTGTGGCACCCTGGCCCGGCCTGCGTGGTCTCGAGCAGGAACTTGCGCATGTCCCAGGCGCCGGTCGGGCAACGCTCGGCGCAAAGGCCGCAGTGCAGGCAGACGTCTTCGTCCTTGACCATCACGCGGCCGGTCTTCAGCGCATCGGACACGTACAGCGACTGTGCGAGATTCAACGCCGGCGCGGTCAGATGCGTGCGCAGCTCCGCCTCGTCGTCGTTGCCGGTGAAGCTGATGCAGTCCATCGGGCAGATGTCGACGCAGGCATCGCACTCGATGCAGACGTCCTTGGTGAACACGGTCTGCACATCGCAGTTGAGGCAGCGCTGCGCCTCGTGGAACGCCGTGCGCGCATCGAAGCCGAGTTCGACTTCCACCTTGATGCTTTTGAGCGTCGCGTCCTTGTCGCGCCACGGCACGGCATAGCGCTGATCGTTGGAGATGTCGTTGTCGTAACTCCACTCGTGGATACCCATTTTCTGCGAGATCAGGCTGACCGCGGGTTCGGGCCGTTCGTGGATGTCTTCGCCGCTCAGCATCTTGTCGATCGACACGGCCGCTTCGTGGCCGTGCGCGACGGCCCAGATGATGTTCTTCGGCCCGAATGCCGCGTCGCCGCCGAAGAACACTTTCGGCAGGGTCGACTGCATCGTCGCCTTGTCGACTTGGGGCAGGCCCCACTCGTCGAAGGCGATGCCGAGATCGCGCTCGATCCACGGAAATGCGTTTTCCTGGCCGACCGCGATCAGCACCTCGTCGCACTCGAAGAACGCGTCGGGCTCGCCGGTGGCCACGAGCTGGCGGCGGCCTTTCGCGTCGCGCTCGGCGCGCACCTTCTCGAAGGTCATGCCGATCAGCTTGCCATCGCGGTGCTCGAAGGTCTTCGGCACGAGGTAGTTGAGGATCGGGATGCCTTCGTGCATCGCGTCCTCCTTTTCCCACGGGCTCGCCTTCATCTCCTCGAATCCCGAGCGCACGATCACTTTGACGTCCTCGCCGCCGAGCCGGCGCGAGGAGCGGCAGCAATCCATCGCCGTGTTGCCGCCGCCGAGCACGATCACGCGCTTGCCGATGCTCTTGATGTGTTCGAAATAGACGGACGCGAGCCAATCCAGACCGATGTGGATATTGGCCGCGGCTTCGCTGCGCCCGGGCAGGTCGAGATCGCGTCCGCGCGGCGCGCCGCTGCCGACGAAGACCACGTCGTAGTTCTGCGCGAGCAGGTCGCGCATGGAATCGATGCGCGCGCCGCCGCGGAATTCGACGCCGAGGTCGAGCACGTAGCCGACCTCCTCGTCGATCACCTCTTCCGGCAAGCGGAACCGGGGAACCTGGGTGCGCATAAAGCCGCCGCCCTTGCGCTCGGCCTCGAACACGGTGACGTGATAGCCGAGCGGCGCGAGATCGCGCGCTACCGTCAGCGACGACGGTCCCGCGCCGACGCAGGCGATGCGCTTGCCGTTCTTCTTCGCCGCCGGTTTCGGCATGCGCGCGCGCACCGCGTCGTGGTCCTTGTTGTCCGCGGCGACGCGCTTGAGACGGCAGATCGCGACGGGCTCGGGTTTGCCGTCCTGCTCGACGCGTCCGCGCCGGCAGGCCGGCTCGCAGGGCCGGTCGCAGGTGCGGCCGAGGATGCCGGGGAAGACGTTCGATTTCCAATTGACGAGGTAGGCATCGTCGTGCCGGCCCGCGGCGATCAGTCGGATGTACTCGGGGACCGGGGTATGGGCCGGACAGGCCCACTGGCAATCGACGACTTTGTGGAAATAGTCGGGTACGCGAATATCGGTAGCTTTCACCAACACCCTCCGCGATGCGGTCTTGGTCCGGCCGGGGTTCCGGATTGCCGCTTGATTCGAGTCTACTCTCGCCAGGCAGGGCTGCGCAAAGCGCGGTGCCGCATTGGCGCATCGTCACGCGATGGGATGCACAATTTGTTGCGATGCAACGCAATGCCGACTAGCATACGGACGTTCTGCCCCCGCGCAGAGTTTCTCCAGATGATTTTCCGCGCAGCGGACTCCAGCCCATGACGATGTTCCTGTACCAACTGCACGAGTTCAACCGCGCCCTGCTCAATCCGCTCGTGACCTTTTCCGAGAGCAGCGCCCGCATGTTTTCCGCGAAGGAGAGCTGGCTGTCGAAGCTGCCCGGCGCAACTCGCGCCGCGGCGAACTACGAGCTGCTCTACCGCCTCGGCAAGGACTACGAGAAGCCGGAGTTCAACATCCAATCCGTGCAGGCGCACGGCAACGCCGTGCCGATCGTCGAGCAGGTCGCGCTGGCCAGGCCGTTCTGCAACCTGGTGCGTTTCAAGCGCTACAGCGACGAGATCGAAACGCTGCAGCAGTTGAAGAGCGATCCGGTCGTGCTCGTCGTCGCGCCGCTGTCCGGCCACCACGCCACACTGCTGCGCGACACCGTGCGCACGCTGCTGCAGGACCACAAGGTCTACATCACCGACTGGGTCGACGCACGCATGGTGCCTCTCGATGCCGGCCCGTTCCATCTCGACGACTACGTCGGCTACATCCAGGAATTCATCCGCCACATCGGGGCGAAGGACCTGCACGTGATCTCGGTTTGCCAGCCGACCGTGCCCGTGCTCGCGGCGATTTCGCTGATGGCATCCGCCGGCGAAGTCACGCCGCGCACGATGACGATGATGGGCGGTCCGATCGACACGCGCCGCAGCCCGACCAAGGTCAACGACCTCGCAACCACGCAACCGATCGAGTGGTTCCAGACCAACGTGATCAACCCGGTACCGCCGAACTACCCGGGCAAGGGGCGCAAAGTCTATCCGGGCTTCCTGCAGCACGCGGGCTTCGTCGCGATGAACCCGAGCCGGCATTTTTCCTCGCACTGGGATTTCTACCAGGACCTGCTGCGCGGCGACCTCGACGACGCCGACGCGCACCGCGAGTTCTACAACGAATACAACGCCGTGCTCGACATGCCGGCGGAGTACTATCTCGACACGGTCAAGACCGTGTTCCAGGAACACGCGCTGCCGCGCGGCACGTGGAAGATCAAGGGCAAGCTGGTCAAGCCCGCCGACATCAAGCGCACCGCGCTGTTCACGATCGAAGGCGAGCTCGACGACATTTCCGGCCTCGGCCAGACCCAGGCCGCGCACGACCTGTGCCGGGGCATCCGCGCCGCCGACCGCCAACACCTCACCGTCAAGGGCGCCGGTCACTACGGCATCTTCTCGGGACGGCGCTGGCGCGAGAACGTCTATCCCGAAGTGCGTGCCTTCATCCGCCAGTATTCATAGGCTTCCCCCATCCGCTCCCGGCCACACCGCGGCCGGCGTCGTGCACGCATGGCTTAGAATTGGGCCATGCTGCGCACCCTGATCGAACTGAAGCCGCGCGACGTGCCATTCAGCGTGGCGCTGCGCAATACCGCGGGCCTCGTGCTGCCGCTCGGCATCGGCATTGCGACGGGGCATGTGACGATCGGGCTCGGCATCGCGTCGGGCGCGCTGAACACGATGTTCCTGGATCAGCCGGGGCCGTACCGCTTGCGCATGCAGCGCATGCTGCTGGGCGCGCTCGGCGCGGGCCTGTCGGGGTTCGCCGGCAGTCTTCTCGGCGCCAATGCGGTCACGATGGCGATTGCCACGCTGATCTGCGGCATCAGCGGAGGCATGCTCGTCGCGCTCGGCCCGAACGCAGGACGCGCCGGCCTGACTTGCATCATCCTGCTGCTGGTCATGAGTGCCGATCCCAAGGACTTCACCGGCGCCGCAAGCGCCGGCTTGCTGGTCTTCGCCGGCGGCCTGATCGAAATGCTGCTCGCCCTCGCTGCCTGGCCGCTGCAGCGCTATCGACCCGAACGCAGCGCCCTCGCGCGCGTCTATCGCGAACTGGCCGCGATCACCCACCGCCCGTTCTCCGCCAACCGGCTCGAGAAGCCGCCGCCGGTGACGCAGGGCCTGCTCGATGTCGAACAATTGCTCAACGGCGCGCATCGCGCGCGCGGCGCCGAAATGGAACGCTTCCGCGTCCTTGCACAAATCGTCGAGCGCGTGCGCCTCGAACTGCTGGCCTTCGGCGACGCGATCGGCGCTCTGCCCGAAGGTGATGCACGCCAGACCCTGCTGCGGCTGCGCGAATACGCGTCGCGCACGCTCGACGGCATCGGCGAAGCGCTCGAGCACGGCACTACGGCCGAAGCGACGAGCGGCGCGATCGAAGGCTTCGACGCCGCGCTGGCTTCGCTCGACGGCATGGCTGCGTACGAAGATCCTTTGCACAGGCGCACGCTCACGGTTGTCCAGGCGCGAGCACAGGCGCTGGGCGGGCAGCTGCGTGCGGCCATTCGCAATGCGGGCTTCGCCGGCTCGCGCGGCGAAATCGAAGCCGAAAAGGAGGAAACGCGGCTGCCAGCGACGCTGCGCACGCTGAGTCCGTTCGCGACGCTGCGCGCGAACTTGCATCTGCAATCGGTCGCGTTTCGCCACGCGCTGCGTCTCGGCGTCTGCGTCTGCCTCGCGCTGATCGGCGAACGCGTATCCGGCTATCCGCACGGCTTCTGGGTTCCGATGACGACGGCGATCGTGCTCAAGCCCGATTTCGCCGGCACGTTCAGCTTCGGCCTGCTGCGCGTCATCGGCACGCTGGCGGGTCTGGTGCTGACCACGGCGCTCGTGCACTACGCACTCAGCAACGTCTGGGAGCAGTTGGCCTTTCTCGCCCTGCTCAGCGTCGGTTTTCGCATACTGACACCGATGAACTACGGTCTCGGCGTGATGATGCTGACCGGCCTGATCGTCCTCCTGCTCGCGTTCTACGGCATCGCTCCCGGCGACACGATGCTCGCGCGCGGTATCGCGACGACGATCGGCTGCACGTTCGCGCTGGTCGCCTACGCGCTGTGGCCCACATGGGAACAACTGCGCCCTGCGCTGGCGACGCTGATCGAATCCTACCGCGCGTATTTCCATAGTTTGTTCGACGGCGACGCCGCCGGACGACGCGACGCGCGCACTGCGTCACGCAGCGCGCGCACGAACGCGCAGGCCTCGCTCGATCGTCTGCGCGGCGAGCCGAAGCCGGATTCCGGACTGATCGCGCTTGCCGAAAGCGTGTTCGCCAACGCGAACCGCTTCGTGCGCGCGTGCATGGCGCTCGAAGCGGTGCTGCAGGACAGTCGCGAACGACCCGCGCACACGCAGGTCATCGCCTTCGCGCAGCGCATCGACGCGGCGCTCGGCGATATCGCCGACGGCCTGCGCCACGACCATCCGGCACATGTCGAAGGGCTGCGCAGCTGCGAACGGGAGCTTGCGAGGACCCTGGCCGCCGTCCCGCCGGACGACGCCGCGCACGCGGTCGCGCTCGCCATCGCGGACGCGTGCGACCGCGCCACGGATTCTGTCAACACGCTCGCACATCTGCTCGATCGCGAGGCGGTGGCGCACGCCGGCCGCGTCGAAGTCGGCTAGACTGCGCGGCGGCCTCCTCGCCTCGCCCGCATCGCCCATCGATCGCAATGACATCCAGAACGAGAATTCTCATCGCCTGCGCCTTGCTGACTACCCTGCCCATTTGCGCCACCGCCGCGCAGACGAGCAAGGGGGCGGGCACCGGCACGGGTTACACGCTGTACGAGGGCATGGTGAAATTTTCCGCGCCACCGACCTGGCCCGCGATCATGCAGAAGACCGAAGGCACGCCGCAGTTCATCGCCTTCCTCGTGAAGGATCCGGCCGATCCCGGCAGCGGCGAAGCAGCGCAGGTGTCGGTCGAAGCGAAACTGCTCAATGACGCCGCGGTATTTCCGGCGCTCGTCAACGCCGGCATCAACAAAGCCAGGCAGTCCCCGGGTTACGAGCCGCGCACGGAGGGCGCAGCCAACGCCGCGCACTACGTCGCGCTCGATGGCAAGCAGCGTTACGAATATCGCGAAACCTGGTATCTCAACTCGAAGATCCTGATCCACGTGCGCTGCGCGCGCCCGCTGCTCGCGGCGACGACAGCGGACTGGACGGCAAGCTACGAAGCCGGCTGCGCGCAGGTCCTGGGCACGGCCAAACCGCATTGAGCTTCTGCTTTGGCGCGCCGCGATCGGTGCGGCTTCGTACGCGCGGGCCGATGAATTGGCTCCGGAAAAATTTCGATTATTGGATCGTGCGCGGGGCCAAATGCGGGGTAAGTTACAGGCGGCCGAAGCCAATGTCGATATCGCCATGCACACTCCGTTGCGCCCGCGCCCGCCACGTTACCTGCTCCCACGCACTGCCGCACTCCTGCTCGCCATCGCGCTGCTCGGCACGGGCGCGCCGATCGACGCGCGCGCCGAGACCGGACAGGATTTCGCCGCGCAGGCCGGCAACCGCCTGCTCGGCCAGATGGCGCCCGCGCTCAAGCTGACCACGATCGACGGCAGGAACATCGACCTCGCCGCGCTGCGCGGGCACAAGGCGGTCTATCTGAAATTCTGGGCGACCTGGTGCGTGCCCTGCCGCGAGCAGATGCCGCATTTCGAAAACGCCTATCGCCATGCCGGCGACGATCTCGAGGTGGTCGCGATCAACATCGGTTTCGACGACACCCTCGAGCAGATCCGCGAATACCGCAGCAAGCTCGGCATCACGATGCCGATCGTGCGCGACGACGACGGCCGGCTAGGCGAGCTGTTCCGTCTGCGCGTCACCCCGCAGCATGTGATCATCGACCGCGACGGACGCATCGCCTACGTCGGCCATCTCGCGGACGCGCGCCTGGATGCGGCGCTCGCCGATGCGCGCAAGGGCGTCGCGGTGGCGGCAGCGAAGCCCCTCGCGGCAGAAGATGCTGCCGCGCCGGTTGCGCAGAAAGCGAAGACGCTGGACGGTGGCGAAATCGCGCTGGCCGATCCCGCGCGCAAGCGCCGCACCGTACTCGCGTTTCTCTCGCCGTGGTGCGAAACCTATCTGGAAAAGTCGCGCCCGCAGTCGTCAGCGCAATGCAAGGCGGTGCGCGAACAGCTCGTCGCGCACGGCAAGGACGCGCGCGTCCGCTGGATCGGCATCGCGGCGGGCCTGTGGGCTTCCGAGCAGGATCTGCGCGAATATCGCGACCAGCACGCGATCCCGGTGCCGTTCGTGCTCGACCGCGACGGCGCGCTGTTCCGCCGCTACGGCGTGCGGCAAATGCCGGTAGTCATCGTCCTCGGTGCGGATGGGCGCTTCTTGCGCAAGCTCGATCCCGATGCGCCGGGCGCGATCAGCTTGCTCGACGCGGCGATCGCCGCCACGCCATAGGCAAGGCCAGCAACGGCCTCAGCCGGCGGGCAAGCCGAATGCCGCCAGCTCGCGCCGCAAGGCGGCCGGATCGCGGAAGCGGATCGCGTGCAACCCGGCCGCGCGCGCGCCGACGACGTTCGCTTCACTGTCGTCGATGAAGACGGCGCGCTGCGGCACGATGCCGTAGCGCCGAAGCAGCAGCTCGTAGATCGCGCGATCGGGCTTGACGAGCTTTTCTTCGCCCGACACGACGACGCCTTCGAACCAGTCGAGAAACGGAAACTTGCGTCGCCCGACCGGAAACGTTTCGGCCGACCAATTGGTCAGCGCGAGCAGCCGCACCGGCTCGCCGCGCAGCTCATCGAGCAACGCCACCGTGCCGTCGATCGGCCCGCCGAGCATCTCCTCCCAACGCTCCCGGTAGGCGCGGATAAGCGCCGCGTGTCCGGAGTGGCGGGCCTGCGCTTCCGCGATCGCTTCACGCCAGGGACGCCCGGCGTCCTGGCGCAGATTCCATTCGGGCGAACACACCTGCGCGAGGAACCACTCCATCGCCTCGTGATCGGCGCCGAACAGCTTGCGGTAGAGATGGCGCGGGTTCCAGTCGATGAGAACACCGCCGAGATCGAAGATGACTGTGTCGATGCCGGCGCGGCCCGGCCGACCTTGCCGCGCGTCAGTCATCGTCGCCGAATCGCTGCGAGCCGAACGGCTTCTGCGCTTTCTTCGCCGGAGCGGCCCCGCTCGCGACGCCGTGCCACACGGCGAGCGCGTCGCGCGTCGCGGCCACGTCGTGCACGCGCACGATCATCGCGCCCTTCTGCACGGCGATCAGCGCGGCGGCGGCGGAACCGGCGGCGCGATGTTCGACGTCGCGGCCGGTCAACGCGCCGATCATGCCCTTGCGCGAAAGTCCGGCGAGCAGCGGCACGCCAAGCGCGGCGAGCTGGTCGAGGCCGCGCAGCAAGGCGAGGTTGTGTTCGAGCGTCTTACCGAAGCCGAAACCCGGATCGACGACGATGCGCTTCTTGTCGATGCCGCTCATCTCGCAGGCGAAGATGCGGCCGGCAAGGAAATTCTTCACCTCGCCGACGACGTCGTCGTAGTGCGGCGCGTCCTGCATCGTGCGCGGCTCGCCCTGCATGTGCATCAGGCAGACCGGTACCTTCAACTCCGCGGCGGTGTCGAGCGCGCCGTCCGCGCGCAGCGCACGCACGTCGTTGATGAAGCCCGCGCCCGCGGCGACGGCCGCGCGCATCACCTCGGGCTTGCTCGTGTCGATGGAAATCGGCACTTCGACGCGTTTCGCCAACGCCTCGATCACCGGCACGACGCGCGCGATTTCGTCGGCAACGGAAATCTCGCCTGCGCCGGGGCGCGTCGATTCCGCGCCGACGTCGAGCAGGTCCGCGCCCTGCTCCACCATTGCCACGCCCTGCGCAACCGCTGCCGCTACATCGGCGCGCAAGCCGTCGCCGGAAAAAGAATCGCTCGTCAGATTGAGGATACCGGCAATGCGCGGGCGATCCAGTTTCAGCGCACGGCCGGCGCAATCGAGCGTGGGAGTCGTATCGAACATGCGCTTATTTTGCCGTACTTACGCCACGCGCATCGAGTTCCGCCGGCGACGGCAGTCCGAGTTGGCGCAGAGCCGCGGTCAAGCGCGGATCCTCGCGCAATACCGGGACGAGGAACGGATCCTCGTACACGGCGGTCATGCCGGGATCGCCCTTGGCCAGGCCGCGATCCAGCCAGGCAAAGACCTGGTCGGCGTCTCCGCGGAGCGCGTAGATGTCGGCAATCAGGATCTGGGAGTAGTCCGCGTCGAGCCGAATGATCTCCGTCAGCTGCGCCTCGCCCCGGGCTTTGTCGCCCTGGGCGAAATGAACCATCGCGAGGGCGGCCCGCTGCTGGGCCGGTGCCGGTTCCGACTTCGCCGCCAGCAATGCCTGGTCGAGCTTGCCTTGCTTGATGTAGGCCATGGCCAGATAGGCGCGAAACGCTTCCGCCGTCGGCTGCAGGTCGATCGCCCGGCGCAGTTCGGCCTCGGCCTCGTCGAGCCGCCCTATCGCCAGCAGGAACTGCCCGGTGTAGAAATGGAATGAGGCGTTGAGTGGTTCCATCGTCAGCACCCGGCGCATCATCGCGATTGCCTCGTCAAGCCGTCCGAGGCAGCCGGTGACGTCCGCAAGCTGGTACAAGGTTTCCGCATTCGCCGGGTCGAGTGCGACGGCTTTCTTCAGCGTCGCTTCCGCCGCGCGATAGTCGACGTCGGACCACGCCTGGTTGATGCCGAGCGCACCCAGCGCCACGGCCGACTGCGGAGCCAGGTCGACCGCCTTGGTGGCGTTGGCGCGCGCAAGCGGGCTGGTCGTCCTGCGCTCGTCGGCGTTCGCCGCCCAGTTGTTGAACCACTGCTGCGCGATCGCGAGCCGCGCATAGGCCATCGCATAGTCGGAGTCGAGCTTGATCGCCTGTTGGTAGTAGTCCACGGCTTTCAGATAGTCTGCGCGATTGCGGCGTTCGGCATAGAAGCGGCCTTGCAGCATCGCATCGTAAGCATCGAGATTGCCGCTCGGCGGCTTGTCGGTGTTCTGGATCGCGCCACCGAACACGCTCGCTTTCAGCGTATTCGCCACGTTCGTCGCGATGTCGCTCTGTACAACGAAAACGTCCTGCAACTGCCGCTTGTAACTTTGCGACCACAACTGCGAACCATCCGCCGCCTTGATCAGCGATGCGACGATGCGCACCTCGTCGCCCTGCTTGCGCACGGTGCCTTGCAGCAGCGTGGCCACGCCAAGCTTGACGCCGATCCCGACGGTGTCGTCCTGATCCTTGCCGCGAAAGCGGAACGAGGAATTGCGCCCGATCACCTTGAGATCGCGCACCTGGCCGAGCGCGGAAATCAGTTCCTCGGAAAGCCCGTCCGAAAAATATTCCTGCTGTGGATCTGCGCTTTCATTGAGCAGCGGCAACACGGCGATGGATTTGGCCGGAGTCACGGCGGCGGCATCGCCCTTGCGCAGCACGAAGCGATCGGTCAACAGCAACACGACCGCGACGGTCAGTACTGCAATGATCGCGCGATCCATCTTGCGTCCGGTCGAACGAGTGATCGACGCATCCGCCGCAATCTCGCTTTCGCGCCTGAGCCCCTGCGGCGTCCACTCGTAGAACCAGGCAAACGCGAGCCAGAACGGAAAGCCTATGCAGGCCGCGATCAGAAACCAGCGCGCCGCCATGTCGGGCAGGCCAACGGCCGGGCTCAGTTGCGCGACGCCCTGCGCCAGCGCCCACACCGCGCCGATGTAGAGCAGACCTGCACGGATCACGTTGCGGCGCTTGAGTTCGGCGAGAAGACTCATCGCGCACCCGCCTCGTTCGCGCGCTTCGCCGGATAGGCCGCATTCGCCGCATCCACTTGAGCAGGCGTGACAATGCCGGCCTGTTTGCAATATTCAGCGAAGCGCGGGTCGTTGCGGTAACGAATGAAATACGGATCCTCCCACGGCCATTTCGCGCCGGGATCGTCCGCAGCCAGCGCATGTTTCAGCCAATCGAACATCGGACCCGGCTCGCTGCGCAGTGCGTACATCTCCGCCACGCCGGACGGATTGGCCTCACCTTGCTTGTCGATGTAATCACGCAACGCAGTGTCGGCGGCGGCGCGATCCGTGCCGATCTGTGCGGCGGCGGCCAGCGAATCGTCGCGAAACTTGCCCGGCGGCATCGCCTGTGCGCTACGCATGGCGGTCTCGGCGTCTCCGCGCGTGATCGCAAGCCAGACGAAATTGGCCTGGACGCCCGGCGCATCCGGCAGCAATTCCCGAACCTTGTCGAATGCGGCCTGCGCTTCATCGAGTTGCCCGGTCAACTGAAGCAAGCGCGCCAGTTGGGCATAAGCCGTCGCCGAAAGCGGGTCCGACAACAGCGAGCGCCGAATCAGATCGATGGCCTCCGGATAACGCCCTGCCTGCGACATCTGCCGGCTCAAGCCCGTCAATGCGACGGACAGATCCGGCTGCAATGCCAACGCGCGGCGATAATCCGCTTCTGCCGCCGCCGGATCGCCATCGATGTAGCCCGACAGATTTCCCGCAATGGCGTGCGCGTAGGCCAGGTTCGGATTCAGCGCCAGCGCGCGCCGCACGTCGGCACGGGCGGGACTTGCCGCCACGAGCCCCTTGGCGACGATCGGATCGTTCCAGGCAAGCGGAAACGTCCACGCGCGCGCGCGCTTGGCATAAGCCAGCGCATAGTTCGGGTCCAGCGCGATGGCGCGGTCGAGCAATGCGATCGCCCGGCGATTGCTTTCATCGGTCAATTTCGCCGCCTGGAAATTGGCTTCCAGCAACGCATTGTAGGCTTCGATGTTGCCGCTGGGCGGACGGTCGCTCTGCGCGGTCGGCGCGTCGCCCAGCAGCTTCGCTTTCAACACATCGGCCACGGCGGTGGTGATGTCGTCCTGCAGCGCGAACAGGTCCTTGTACGGCCGGTCGTAACGCTGTGACCACAGCGCGCGCCCGCTCGGCGCATCCACCAGTTCCACGCTGATCCGCACCATGTCGCCCGCGTGCTGCACGCTGCCGCCGAGCAGCCGCGCCACGCCGAGTTTCTCGCCGACGGTCTTGCTGTCGGTCTTGCCGTCGCGGAACCGGAACGACGAGTTGCGCCCGATCACTGTCAGCCCCGGCGCCTGCGACAGCGCCACGATCAGCGATTCGGATATGCCGTCGGAAAAGAACTGCTGCTTGTCGTCGCCGCTGGCGTTGACCAGCGGCAGCACCGCGATGGATTTGTCGGAGGCGGCAGCGACATTTTCGCTGTTGCGCGGCGCGAAGCGATCGGTCAGCAACAACACCACGGCAAGGCCGAGCACGCCGATGATCGCGAAGTCGAGCTTGCGCCCGGTCGAATGCGCAATCGACACATCCGCCGCCACTTCGCTCTCGCGCTTGAGCCCCTGCGGCGTCCACTCGTAGAACCACGCGAACGCGAGCCAGAACGGAAAGCCGATGCCGCAGGCGATCACGAACCAGCGCGTGATCCATTCCGGCGCGCCAAGCGGCGGGCCAAGTTGTGCGATGCCCTGCGCGAGCGCCCAGACCGCGCCGATGTAGAGCACCGCGGCGCGCAGCACGTTGCGACGCTTGAGTTCGCCGAGAAGACTCATCGCGCACCCGCCTCGTTCGCAGGCTTCGCCAAATACGCCGCATTCGCCGCATCCGCTTCGGCGGGCGTGGCAATGCCGGCCTGCTTGCAGAACGCGACGAAGCGCGGGTCGTCGCGATAGCGGGTCAGGAACGGGTAGCCCCAGGTTCCCCTGACCCCGGGGTCGCCCGCGGCCAGTGCGCGTTGCATCCAGTCGAACATCGGGCCCGGCTCGCCGCGCACGGCGTACAACTCCGCCACGCCCGAGGGGTTGTCGGCACCGTGCGCGTTCGTGAATTCGCGCAGTGCAGCATCGGCAGCGGCGCGATCCGGCGCGATCTGTCTCGCCAATGCCAGCGTCCCATCGCGAACGGGGCCGGGCGCGATGGCTTCGGCTTCGCGTGCGGCCGTCGCGGCATCGCCGCGCATGATGGCCAGATTCGTGGCATCGCGGCGGCCAAACCAACTGTCGGGCTGAATCTCCAGCGACTTGCGGATGGCGGCCTGCGCCTCGTCCCAGCGTCCCGTCGACATGAGCACGCCCGCAAGCCGAGAATGTGTCGGAGCCGACAAGGGATTGGCCAGCAACGAATGCCGGATCAGGTCGACGGCCTCGGCATAGCGTCCAGCCGACATCAACTGGTCGCTCAGCCCGTTCAAGGCATTGGACAAATCCGGCTGCAACGCCAGCGCGCGGCGGTAGGCCGCTTCCGCCGCTGCCCGATCGGCGTCGATGTCGTCCGCCAGATAGCCGGCGATGCCGTAGGCATAGGCCAGATCCGGGTTCAACGCCAGCGCGCGCTGCACGTCTTCGCGTGCGGGGCGCGCGGCTTCGATGCGCTTGGCGCCGATCAAGCTGCTCGCCATGTTGATCGAATTGAGTCGCACTGTCGCGCGCTTGGCATAGGCCAGGGCGTAACCCGGATCCAGCGCAATCGCGCGATCCAGCAACGGAATGGCCTGGCGAAAGCCTTCCGCATTGAATTTCCTTGCCTCGAAAACGGCTTGCAGATAGGCGTTGTAGGCCTCGATGCTGCCGTTGGGCGGGCGGTCGCTCTGCGCCGTCCGCACGCCGCTTCCGAGCAGTTTCGCCTGCAACGCGCCGATCACTGCGTTGGTGATGTCGTCCTGCAGTTTGAACAGGTCGGTGTACGGGCGGTCGTAGCGTTGCGACCACAACGCGCGCCCGCTTGGCGCATCCACCAGCTCCACGCTGATCCGCACCGCGTCGCCTGCGTGTTGCACGCTGCCGCCGAGCAAACGCGCGACGCCGAGTTTTTCGCCGACCGTTCGGCTATCGGTTTTGACGTCGCGGAACTGGAACGACGAATTTCGCCCGATCACGGTCAGCCCCGGCACTTGCGACAGCGCCACGATCAGCGATTCGGATATGCCGTCGGAAAAGAACTGCTGCTTGTCGTCGCCGCTGGCGTTGATCAGCGGCAGCACGGCGATCGATCGGGAATCCGCCACGGCAGGCGCCTCGACCGCCGGCGCAGCGGCAGTCCGTGCGGCTGCCGGCGCCGATGCCGGCACGCGCGCAAATCGCCACATCATTCCGCCGCCGACGGCGAACAGCACCGCCAGGATCAATAACTCCATGCCTTTGGCCTTTTGCTCGCCGCGCTCGCCGTGATACCAGGCCAGCACCAGAGCGACGAAAAATCCGATCGCCAGCGCGACGATCAATCCACGCTCGACCGCTTCCGGCCAGGCGAAGCGCTGCGCCACGATGTCCACGCCCTGCAGCAGCGCGAACGCGAATGCGACATAGGCCAGCGCCCATTGCACGAGCTTGCGTTGTTTGAGACGGGCGAGAAAGTCAGCCATGGCCGGGGCCTGCACGGCTGTCTGCCGGCTTGAACTTGGCGTACTGCTCCAGCAAGGCCTGGAAACCGGGGTCGTGACGGATCGGATCCCATGACGAATCGACCCACAGCATCGTTGGCGAAAAATACAGGCCGCCGCTATCGCCGGGAAGAATCTCCTGCAATAGCGGAATCGCCAGATCGGGACGCTGCATGTCGGCGTAGACCGACGCGTTTGCGGCCGTGAGGCGCGGATATTCGCTCAGGTCGCCACTGCGTCGCGCCAGATCCTGCGAGTGCGATAGCGCATCGAGGGCTTCACTTTCCTTGCCGAGCCCGTGCAGGGCGCGCGCGACCTGGGTCCACTCCGCACTCTGGTCGCGCTGGCCACGCAAGGCGCCGAGTTGCGCGCGGACCTGCGGCAAGGCGGATGCGTACAGTGCGCGGGTGCGATCGGCTTGTCCCGCCAGGTGCAACAGATCCGCCAACTGCAGCTCCCTGTCGCCGGCCGTGCCGAATTGATCGTCATTGGGCGGAAGGCTTTCGAGCATGTGGATGGCCTCGTCGTAGCGCCCCTGCATTTGCAGGAGCCCCGCGCGCCGCGAGACCAGGCGCGGTTGATCCCCCACCAGCAGCGCCAGCGCCCGGGGCACATCGCCCTGCGCCAGGATCGCCTTCGATGCCAACTGCTCCAATGCGACCGTGTTGCCCGGATCGATCGAGCGCGCGCGTTGCAACGCCACTTCGGCCTCGTCGTAGCGATGCGCCATCAGCAGCGTCTCGCCGAGCGATTCGAAGGCGTAGGAGCTGCGCGGATCGCGTAAAACCGCTTCCTGCAATGCATCGATCGCAGCAGGAAGCCGGCCCAGGCGGCGCAGCGCGAAAGCAGATGCCAGCAGGATCTCCGGATCGTGCGGCCGCAACTTGAGTGCTGCGGCAAAATCGCCGAGCGCTGCATCGAAATCGTCCGCTCCGGTGTACTGCACATAACCCATCGCCAACTGCGCATCGGCCAGGTCGGGTTGCCGATCCAGCGCCTGTTGGGCGTGCTGCCGCGCCTTGTCGGCCAGCGTCGGATCGTTGTGGCCGCCAAACCAGTAGGCAATGCTCTCCGCAAACGACAGCCGGGCCAGCGCCAGCACGAACCCGGGATCTTCGTGCAGCGCCTGCTCGTAATGGGGAATCGCCTTGCGATACCAGTTGCTGGTGAACTCGAGGTTGCCGCGATTGACCAGGAACTCGGCCTGCAGAAACGCATCGTAGGCGACGCGGTTCGTGGTCGGCACCGCCGCCAGCCGGGACGCTTCATCCGGCGACAGCCGCGCCTGCAGCGAGCCGGCGATCTTCTCCGCCACCTCGCCTTCGACGCCGAAGATGTCGTCCAGCGTGCGCTTGTAGCTTTCGGCCCAAAGGTGGTTGTCGGTGCGCGCGTCGATCAGCTGCACATTGATCAGCACGGCGTTGCCGGACTTCTGCACGCTGCCTTCGAGCACATTCGCAACGCCGAGCTCCTCTCCGACCTGCTTCAGGTTTTCCGGGCGGCTGCGGTACTTCAGCGTCGAAGTGCGCGAGATCACCTTCAGCTCGCCGATGTCGGCCAGCTTGCCCAGGATCAAATCCTGCATGCCGGCAACGAAGTATTCGTTGTCCTTGTCGGCGGACAGATTTTCGAACGGCAGCACGGCAATGGATTTTTCGCTCGCCGCCATCGGTTTCGTTTCAACCGCTTTGGTTGCCGCGACGATGTTCGCCGCTTCGCGGCGCGGCGCGAGCGCGAACTTGTCGAATGCGAAATAACCCAGCGCAAGCAGCAGCACCGCTATGATCGCGCGGTCCATCCGTCGCGCCGTTTGCGGCGCAATCGACTGTTCGACCGGCACCTCGGCATCGCGTTTCAGGCCCTCCGGCGTGAGTTCGAACACCCATGACAACACCATCGCCGGCACGAAGCCGATTGCGAGTACGAGCACCACCGCGCGTGCGATCCACGGCGGCGCATCGAACATCGGCAGCAGCGTCCCGGCAACCTGCGTGACCAGCCACGCGGCGACGAGGTACAGCCCCGCCATGCGGATGACGTTGCGGCGGCGCAACTCGGCGAGGAAATTCACGGCTTTTCCTTCGCCAGCCGTTGCAACGGTTCGCGCAGATTCTGCAGCGGCCCGCGCATCTGCGGACCGAAATAGCCCGCCATGACGCTCTCGTCCGATATGATATCGGCGATGCGCAACTGCAGCAGGGCGACGAACTTCGGGTCCTTTTTCAAGATGGCGGCGGCAGCGGCGATGACGTCGGCCGCAAGCCCCGTCGTGCAGGGATAGTCGAGCACCGTCGCGATGCCCGCGTAGTCGCCGATCGGCGCAATGTGGTCGCCGCACGTCTCGGCCAGCGCACGTTGTACTTCGTAGGGAAACGCCATGCGGAACGCGCGGCGGTATTCGGACTCGCGCGCATGCCGTTCGATCTGGTCGACCACCGGCAAGGTATAAACATCCATGGCCAGTGTACGCAGCGCCTGGTCGCGAATCAGGCCGATCTCGCCGGTCGAGGTCAGTTCGTCGTAGGTGGCGCGACGGCGCGAGTTGATGTTGAGCTGCGTGGCGCGATAGGCAGCAACCAGCAGGGCTTCGTCGGAAAGCGGGGTCTTGCCGGTCAGTGCGTCGGCCGCGCGCTGCGCGTTCGCAAGTACCTGTTTGTTGTACTCGATCTGGATTTCGTAGTTCCACGCCTCCACGCGCAGATCGGCTTTGAGGCGCTCGGTGAATTCGGCGGCCTTTTGATTCTTTTCCCGATCCTCGTTCCAGTTCGATGCCTGCACGCCGATGAACACGCCGATGATGACGACGGCCAGTTCGACGACAACGGCCGTCCAGTCCTGGCGACGGATATTCGCAACGACACGATGCAACATTCTGGTGCCCCCCGGCGAATTCGCGGCATCGGCGATGTCAGACGTCGCGGCTCCGACATCGCGTGGACACGCTGCAACAAGGTACCGGGTCCACCGAATAGCCTCGGCGTCCGTGCGAGTTTCAGCAATTCATCATTGCGACGCAAGCAGCGCCAACAAAAAAGCCGCCCTAAGGCGGCTTGGTGCTGCATCTTTGTCATTCCGGCGAAAGCCGGAATCCAGCGTCTTTGTCTTTGCTTGATGCAGCGAAGAAAGGCACTGGATCCCGGCTTTCGCCGGGATGACGAACAGGAAATCAGTGCTGCGTCGCCGTGCCACCGATCGGCGCGGCGGTCTTGTCGCCGCTGGCCGCATTGCCGCCGCCGCGCGGCGGCTCGCCGGACTTCTGCCAATCCTTCGGCGGGCCGGGCTCGCGGCCTTCCATGATCGCGCTGATCTGCTCGCTGTCGATCGTCTCGTATTGCAGCAGCGTCTTCGCCATCGTGTGCAGCTTGTCGATGTTCGTCGTCAGCAGATCGTGGGCGCGGTGATACGCGGTGTCGATGATGCCGCGCACGACCTCGTCGATCTTGCGCGCGGTTTCCTCGGAGACATGCTTGTGCTGGGTGACCGAACGGCCGAGGAAGACTTCGTCGTCCTCCTCCGCGTAGGTCATCGGCCCGAGCTCGGGCGAGAGGCCGTACTTGGTCGCCATGTCGCGAGCGAGGCCGGTCGCGCGCTGGATGTCGTTCGACGCGCCGGTGGTCACCTTGTCCTCGCCGAAGATGATTTCCTCGGCGACGCGGCCACCGTACAAACTCGCGAGACGGCTTTCGAGGTACGTCTTGCTGTTGCTGTAGCGGTCGGCCTCGGGCAGGAACAGGGTCACGCCGAGCGCGCGGCCGCGCGGAATGATCGTGACCTTGTGCACCGGATCATGCTCGGGCACGAGGCGGCCGACGATCGCGTGCCCCGCCTCATGGTACGCGGTCAGCTTCTTTTCGTCCTCGCTCATGAGCATCGAGCGGCGCTCGCTGCCCATCATGATCTTGTCCTTGGCGCGCTCGAAATGGTCCATGGTCACGTCGCGTGAATTGCCACGCGCCGCGAACAGCGCCGCCTCGTTGACGAGGTTGGCGAGATCGGCGCCGGAGAAGCCCGGCGTGCCGCGCGCGATCACGGTCGGATCGACGTCGGCCGCGAGCGGCACCTTGCGCATATGCACCTTGAGGATTTGTTCGCGGCCGCGCAGATCAGGCAGCGGCACGACGACCTGGCGGTCGAAGCGGCCCGGACGCAGCAGCGCCGGATCGAGCACGTCGGGGCGGTTGGTCGCGGCGATGACGATGATGCCCTCGTTGCCTTCGAAACCGTCCATCTCGACGAGCAGCTGGTTCAACGTCTGCTCGCGCTCGTCGTGGCCGCCGCCGAGGCCGGCGCCGCGATGGCGGCCCACGGCGTCAATCTCATCGATAAAGATGATGCACGGCGCATGCTTCTTCGCCTGCTCGAACATGTCGCGCACGCGCGAGGCGCCGACGCCGACGAACATCTCGACGAAGTCGGAACCGGAGATCGTGAAGAACGGTACCTTGGCCTCGCCCGCGATCGCCTTGGCGAGCAGGGTCTTGCCGGTACCGGGCGAGCCGACCATGAGCACACCTCGCGGGATACGACCTCCCAACTTCTGGAACTTGGACGGATCGCGCAGGAATTCGACCAGTTCCTGCACCTCGTCCTTGGCCTCGTCCACGCCGGCGACATCGGCGAACGTGACCTTGACCTGGTCCTCGCCCTGCAGGCGCGCGCGCGAACGACCGAAGCTCATCGCGCCGCGACCCCCTGCTCCAGCTTGCATTTGCCGCATGAAATAGACGATCACGCCGAAGAACAACAGGATCGGCACCCAGTCGATCAGCAGGCGCGTGATCAAGCCGCTGTTGTCCTTGGCCTCGACGGTGAATTTCACGCCCTGCTTGTCGAGAATCTTGTCGAGCGAGCCGTCGGTCGGCACGATCGTCGTGTTGAGCTTCTGCCCGTCCTTGAGCTTGGCGTTGACCGTCTGCAGGTCGTTGCGCAGCACGACTTCGCTGACGTTGCCATTGTTGACCTGGGCCATGAAGTCCGAATACGGCACCGTGCTCGGCTCGGCGCCGCCAAACTTGAAGCTCTGCACCACGGTGATCAGCACCACCGCGATGACCACCCAGATCACAAGATTCTTGACCATTTCGTTCATAGTATTTCGATGCTCATCCGGCGCGAGAGCCTGCACATCCCTGCGCGGACTTCTCGCAATAGCATGCGGCCGATCGCCGCCTCGTTGACGCTTTCGTGTCGCGCATCGTTTCCTGCGATGCTCAGGCGCGCTTGCCGGTCGCCAGCGCGTAAACCTCGGGACTGCGCGCGCGCGAGGCCTTCGGTTTCCGAATGCTGACGCGCTCATAGCCCTGACGCAAGCTTTTCAGGTACGCATCGTAATCGCGTCCCTGGAAAAGTTTTATCAAGAACGCACCGCCGGGCTTCAGGTGAACGGCGGCGAAATCTCTAGCCAATTCAGACAGATACATTGCCCTCGCCTGATCGGCGACGGTCACACCACTGATATTGGGCGCCATGTCGCTCAAGACAAGGTCTACCGGCGCGCCGTTCAGCAAGGTCTCGAGCTGCCTGAGCACGGCCTCCTCACGGAAATCGCCCTCGATGAAATCGACGCCGGCGATGCCCTGCATCGGCAGGATGTCGAGCGCGACCACGCGGCCGTTCTGCTCGCCGTTGCGGCCGACAAGCTTCTCGCGCACCATCTGCGACCAGCCGCCGGGCGCCGCGCCGAGATCGACCACGACCATGCCCGGCTTGAGGATCGCGTCGCGCTGCAGCAGTTCCTCGAGCTTGAACACGGCGCGCGAGCGCCAGCCCTCGGCCTGGGCGCGCTTGACGTAGGGATCGCTGAAATGCTCTTTCAACCAGCGTGCGCTGGATTTGCTGCGGGAGGCCATAGGTCAGGCGTGCATGATACCCTGTGCGTCTACATGACGCCTTAATTTTCAGTCCTTCCATGGCCTTGACCAATACCCAGATCCGATACCTTCGCGGCCTCGCACACGACCTCAATCCGGTCATCCTCGTCGGCAACAAGGGCATCACGCCTGCCTTGGTCAAGGAATTCGGCGCCGCGCTGGCCCAGCACGAACTGGTCAAGGTGAAGATCGCCGGCGACGACCGCGAGACGCGCAAGCAGCAGATCGACGAACTCGCCGAACAGGCCGGCGCCGAGGTCGTGCAGCGCATCGGCCATGTCGCGAGCTATTTCCGCCGCAACGCCGATGAACCGAAGATCGCGCTGCCGCGCTAGTCCCTTCTCATGCAGTTGACCGAACAACGCAACGAACAGCAATTGTTCGTGCGCAAGGCGGATGCGACCACCGTCGTCGTGATCGACACGACCTTCACGACGAGTCTGCTGCTGAGCGCGGACGAAGCGGTCGCCGATTTTCCGGCGCGCGGCGTCGACCAGCTCGATGCGGCAGCGGTCGAACGCATCCTCGCGCTGAAGCCCGAAGTCGTACTGCTCGGCACCGGCGCGCGCGCCGTGTTTCCCGCACAGGCCGTGCTCGGCGCGTTCCTCCGGCGCGGCATCGGCCTGGAGACGATGGACAACGCTGCTGCCGCGCGCACGTTCAACGTGCTCGTGGGCGAGGGGCGCAAAGTCGTCGCCGTCTTTCTGCTGCCGGGCTGACGCCCATTCCGAAATGTCCCGGCATGGCGCAAGCGCCATCGCCGCGGCAGAATGCGGC
Source organism: Pseudomonadota bacterium (assembly GCA_018240505.1). GTDB lineage: Bacteria > Pseudomonadota > Gammaproteobacteria > Xanthomonadales > Rhodanobacteraceae > Rudaea. Next base: position 24,430 of record JAFEFQ010000250.1, on the reverse strand, counting down.
CATGCCCGCACCAACCCTGTTCGATCGCCTGCTCGCGCTGAGCCGCTTCGACGGCGATGCGCGTAGCGCGCTGATCGCCCTGCATGCGCACTTCGACGCCGATTTTGCCGATTCCTCGCTCGCCCTGCTGCTCGTGCGCGGTCAGGGCGCGGGACGTTGCCGCCTCGCCGGCCTGATCGGTCCGGACGGCAGCGAACACGTGCCCAACCTCGACCCGAACGGACACCGCGGCGCGCTGCCGCTGTTCGACGACGCGCTCGCCGCGCGCCTGATCGACGGCGCGCTACCGCACGTCGCCGCGATCGCGCCGACCGAACGCGGCCTGCCGCTCGCACAGGCGCTGTTCGCGCCCGCGTGCGCGCTCGCCGTGCCGCTCGCGAACGCGGGCGAGCTGTCGCACTGGCTCGTGTTCGGCTCGACGCTTGCGCATCGGTTCGACCGCGTCGATGCCGAACGCATCCTGCTCCACGTCAATCTCGCCACGAGCCTGATCGTGCGTCCGATCGCGTTGCGCCAGCTGACCCGCGAGACCGAGCGCCAGCGCCACGAGATCGAAAGCCTCGCCGACATCCAGAAACTGCTGCTGCCGGACAACCCGCGCATTCGCGGTCTCGACTACGCCGTGCACTGGCAACCCGCGGCGACCGCGGCCGGCGACTATTACGAAATGAGCAACCTCAGCGAGGTCGACGCGCCGGAGATCGTCGCAACCGAAGACGCAGACGCCTGGGGCGTGATCGTCGGCGACGTCTCCGGCCACGGCGTCGCGGCCGCCGCCGAGGCGATGCAGTTCGACGCGATCCTGCGCACCTTCCAGAGCGGCGACGGCGAGCCACCGGCCAACGTGATCAGCTACGCCAACCGCTACTTCTTCTCGCGCCGCAGCCGTGGCCACTTCATGACCGTGTTCGCCCTGCTCTACCGGCCCGATGCGCGCGTGCTGCGCTTCCTCTCGGCCGGCCATCCGCCGTTGCTGCTGCGTCGGACGGGCGATGTCAGCCTGCTCGGCGAAGCCGACCAGATCCCGCTCGGCGTGCTGCGCGATTTCGCCTACGCGAACAACACGCACGATGTGCGCCGCGGCGACATCTTCGTGCTCTACACCGACGGCATCGTCGAAGCACGCGACGCGCACGGACGCGAATTCGGTATCGAGCGCCTGCGTCGCCTCGTCGCGGAAACCGATGCCGACACTTCCGCGCAGGCGCTGCGCGACAACCTCGTCGCCGCCGTGCACGAGCACCAGGGCGGCGGCGTCGGCAACGACGACCAGACGCTGCTCGTGCTGCACATCGCGCACTGAGGCGCGACGCTCACGGAGGAAGGCAGCCGCGAAGACTACGCGGCCGAGGAGCGCAAAGATTGCGCTGCGGTTAGACCGTGATGTGCTGGAGTGGTACCGCGCCCAAGGGGGGCCGGATGGCCTCTCCCCTGCTCGGGACGACGCCGACAAGGTTCTTGGCTACGTACGTGGCGGGCTCATCCAGGGTTGCTGCGCTTGGCAACTGCCGCCCGTGCGACTGCGAGCAGCAAGGCTGCCAGCAGAAACCAGAATAGCGCGGTACCCAAGAACCAGACCGCATAGCCGAGAGCACCCGATGGGTACCCAGCGAAAGCGCCACCAAGTGTGGACCACCAGAGCATCTCCCCCGGTGAAGCGAACGCCTCTGCCAGCTTCAAGATCAAGACCGAGCCAGAGTGCCGGTTCGCGACTGCCGCTACCGCAGCACCACTGAGCATCGCGGAGACCGCAGCGATGACCGCGAGTCGATGTTGAAGGGTCATAGCAGGACAGGCCGGCCGTTGGACGTCCGCTCGATGGAGGGGCCAGGCCGCTTACGGGGCTTGGCGCGCACGATTCCTTGCTACCCCATCTTTGCAGCCCGCGACGAACTCTGGTGTCGCGCCGCGACACTCGCTCTCGGCGAGGAAGCTCGAGTCCAGAGCCCAAACATAGCCGTCCTTCTTCGTCCCGGACAGCTCGGACTCAGTCCGCCCGGTCTTGATACTCGTTCCCTGAGGTGCCACAGGAACCACCTGGAAGATCGCGTAGGCTGCGAAGGGTAGAAAAAGGAAGAGAAACAGAGCCCTTGACAGCAGGTGCTGTCGAGCGCGCCATCCAGCAACGAGAAGTGTTCCAGAAAGCAGAATGCACGCAGCCTCCAGTAGCAGCAGCAACCCCAGGAACGCGCCGGCGCTTGATGGTGCCCCGTCGCCAAGGCCGGATGGACGGAGGTCCAATCGAATCAGGGCGCCAGCACCGACAAGCAGAAGGATCGCAACGAGCGAACCGAGCAACGGAAAACGCTTCGCACCCTGATAGCCAAGCCAAAAGGTGGCGACGACGCCGGCCAGAATGAGGAAGAGTGGCTCCAAAGCAGCCTACGCTATCCGTAGACCCCGAAACCGGGGCGATACATCGTATCTTGCGTGGCCTTTCGTGCCTCGGTCAAGGCGAATTCCTGCGCAAGATCGCTAGCCTGTCTTACCGTGCGCGTCCGCGCTGTCGGGCAGCATGCGCGCTACCTGTCGAAAGGGGAGCGCTATGTCGTGTCACACCGGATCCGGGGTGGTAAGACCTGCCGCATCGGCCGCACGGAAGGAAGGCACGCGTCGGCGGCGAAGGGTCAGCGTGGCGAAAGGCCATGTCTTTGCTTTCGAGTCCCGCCACCGCGCATACAAATTCACATCGCCGCTTTTCTGCGAATCAACTGTGCTCGATCGTGCTCACGATTTCGGCTGTGCCTTCTCGCTCGCGGGTTTCTGCGCCTCGACGCGACGGCTGCCGAGCTTGACGATCTCGGGCTTGTCCCAGCTGCCGCTGACCTTGTACTCGGACTGCGTGGCCTGGTTGATCGCCTTGCCGAGCACGCCGCCGACCAGTGCACCGGCCGCAGCGCCGACCGGTCCGCCAATCAGTGCGCCGCCGCCCATGAACACGGTCGCGCCGACGTGCGGCGTCACCTCGACGCGCATGTTCCATTCGCTGGTCTTCAGGCCGATCGCGCCCCTGATGCGCATGTCCGCGGTCGGGCTCTTCACTTCGAAGCCGTCGCTGTAGGCATAGCCGTCGGTCAGCGTGAACACGCCCTGGGCGAGATCGAAGCTGAAGCCCTTGTTGAACAAGTCGCCGAAATCGAAAGCGAGGCGGCGCGGCAGCGCGGCGAGGTTGAGCAGGCCGGCCAGCCGGCCCGCGCCGGGTTCGAGATTCGGGATGCGCCCATCGGCGATCTTCATGCGCAGCGCGCCGCCGTTGATGCGGTTGAGCGCGAACGCCGCCGGCGTGCCGGCCCAGCTCGCGTCGATGCTCGCGGAGATCTCGCCGCCGGCGAGCTTGCCGCCGTAGCCGAGCGCGTCGAGCATCGCGCCGAAGTCGCGCGCCTTGAGTTCGATGCCGAAGGTCGAGCGGTGGAAGCCGTTCTGGCGCAGCCAGGTGCCGTGCGCCTTCATGTCGATGTCTTTCGAATGCGAGTTGACCTTGTCCAGGCTCATGCCATCGGCGATCGGCCGCGTTTCCACCGAAGCCGCGCCGTAGCTGGCCTTGCCGAGGCGGAAGTCGCCGATGTCGATGCGCAGCGCAGGGATCGCCGCGGGATTGAGGGAGTCGTCGCGCACGTCGCCGACCGCGGCGGCGTTTACCGGCGCCTCGGGCGATTCGGGCCAGTGCAGGCGCTTGAAATCGGCGACGATCGTGCCCGTGCGTGGGTTCTTCTTCGGTACGGTCAGGCTGCCCTCGATGCGTGCGCCATCGAGGTCGACGCGCACCGTATCCGCGCCGAGGCCGACGCGCACCTTCGCCTCGCCGAGATCGCGATCCCAGGCGACGAGCGAGGAGGTGCGCACGTCGACGCCCTGCAGCACATCGCCGCCGCCACCGCCGCCGCTGTCGTCCGCGGCGAAGCTCATCCAGCCGGACAGGTCGAGTGTGCGCGCCGCGCCGCCGATCGCGATGCCCGACTTCGGCAATACGCCGGTCGCCTCGCCGCCGAAGATCACGTTCGCCGCGAACGGCGCAGTCGGCGTCGGCAGCCTGCCGCGCAGGTTGAGGATGTCGCCGAGGCTCGCATCGATGCTCGCACCGATGAACGGCAGGCCGAGCACGAGCTTCAGCGGCAACGCGGCGTCGGCAGATTTTTTCAGCGGCACGGGCAGATCGATGCCGACGCCGCGCAGGTCCGAGGTCACGATCATCTGCTGACCGCTGCCGGTTTTGTCCTTGGCGTCGTCGCGATCGACGCTGAACTGCGCGGTCCAGTTCGTCTCGCCCGACAGATATTTCTTGTAGCCGGCCAGCGACGTGGCGTAGGCATCGATCACCTCGTTCACCGGCTGGCGCACATCGACCTTGCCCTCGACCGCATGTTTCGCCTCGCCGACGTAACCGCCGACCGCGAGCGAGAACTTCGCCGGCTTGCCCTTGAACGTGGTCGCGAGCTGGTCGGCGGAAAACCCGCTGCGGTTGAAGCGCAGCAGGCCCGAAGCCTTGTCGAATTTCAGGTCGTACTTGGCGTCGGCAAGATCGGCGTCGGCGAGTTGCACCTTGCCGTCGATCTGGAAATTTTCGATCGGCTTCATCGGCGCACGCAGCGCGAAATCGACCTTGCCCTGGCCGCCGACGTCGACGCCGAGCAGGGGTGCCGCGAACTCCGTGCCGAGCGGCGACGCCTTGACGAAACCGAGCAGGTCGCGACCGCCGCCCTGCGCATTGGCGCTGATCTCGAGCGTGCCCTCGCCGTAATCGCTTATGTCGACGCTGGCTTTGCCGACTTTCACACCCTGCAGGCTGCCGCCGTCGGTATCGGTGTGCAGGCCGGCGTTGACGAAGCCGACCAGTGCGTGAGCATGCTCGATCGCTGGCCAGTCGCCGAGATAGCGAAAGCGCAGGTCGGCGACATCGGCGCTGGCCTCGAAGCGCCCCGCGTTGTTGCGGAACGGCCAGTCGGCGAGGTTGCCGCGGAACACCGCGCGTCCGCTCGTGACCTGACCCGCGTCGAGCGCGCGGTCGAGCCATTCGATTGCGTGTGGCGACATGACGCCGAGCGGCCAGAAGCGCTTCGCCGCCGCGACGTCGGCATGGCTGACGACGGCGGCGAGATCGAGCGCGGGCTTGCCGCCGGCATCGAAGATCTCGGCCGCGCCGCGCAGTTCGCCGGCGTAACTCCTGCCCGGCGTCGTGTTCTCGAAATGCAGTGCGTCGGTCTCGATGCGCCATGCGTCGTCGGCGTGATACGCGGAGACGCTGCCGTGGAATTCGGCGAAGCTCAACGGTTCGCGAAACACCTTCGGCAGCAGCACGGCGAACGCGTTGTGCTGCGGCAGGTCGAACGTGACCGCATCCTGGTCGGCGAACAGCAGGCCGGCAAGGCCACTCGCGCCAGGGATCTTGCCGAACGCGTGCGCGCCGAGGCCATCGAGTTGCGCGGCGGCGTCAAAATCCTTCGCATCGACGAAACGCAGCGTCGCGCGCGCTAGCTCGCCGGTCGGATTGCCCGCGTACAACCAGCGCCGCAGGTCGGCCGGCAGCGTGTCGACCAGCATCGCCGCGCTCGCGACGATGCCGAGATCGAGCGCGCCGATGCCGAGCGTGTGCTCGGGCGTTGCGTGGTGGTCGCCTGCCGGATAGCGCCGGCGCAGATGCAGTTCCGCCGGTGCCAGCGCCTCGCCCTGACGGACGATCTTCAGGTCGGCGACATCGGCGCTGAAGCCATCCTCCTCGCGCCGCCAGCGCGCGCCGAAGGCGAGGCTGTCGATGCCGACGTGCGGCAGAAAATCGTGCTTGTCGTCGAGCTTGATCGAGGTGTGCGTGGTCAGCACGAGCCTGGCCAGGTCGACCTCGGCGCGCACCTCGCTGACTTCGCCGGCCTTGAGCCAGGCCCAGACCTGCAGCTTGCCGCCACCGCGTTCGACGACGAGGCCGGCCAGCGGATAGTTGCGCAACACCGCGGCAAGATCGACGTCGGCGCCGCCGAGATAGGCGCGGCCGTCGCGCCGGCCGCGATCGTACTCGACCACGGCGTTGAGCGGCGCAGAATCATTCTCGAGGTTGCGCACGCGCGCGAGCGCGCGCAGGAAGTCGCCGTGCGCGACGAGGCGCAGTTCGTCGGCGCCGAGCTTGAAGTGCTTGGCGTTCGGCTCGTCGGCGATGTTGAGCCTGGCCTCGCGCACGACGACGGTGCCGAGGCTGAACAGCGCGCTGTCGTCCGGATTCGGATTGCTGGCAGCGCCGTTGCCGGTATCGAGCCCGCGCAGGTGCCACTCGCCCCGTGCGTCGCGCACCAGATCGAGCTCGATGCCGGACAGGCGGATCTCGGTCCAACTCGCACCCGGCATCACCCAGGCGAAGAAATTGATCTTCAGGCCGGCGCTGACGAGGTTCAGCGTCTGCTCCGCCGCGGCCTGGGCGGCGGCGGCCGGCATCGCGCCGAGATGCACGCCGGTCAGGTTGAGCAGCGGCCCGGTGCGCTCCCAGCGCGCCTCGAGCCGGTCGATCGCGACCGGGCGATGCAACACCTCGGCGAGTTTGGCGCCGACCCATTCGGGATGGTTCGTCAGCCACGGCAGCACGACGAGCTGGGTCGCGCTGCTCACGATCGCCATGAGGATCGCGAATGTCGCCAGCAGCCCGAACAGCCACCATTGCGCACGGTGCAGATGGCGGCGCCAGGGAGTCACGGGCCGAACTCAGGGCCGAGGGCTGAGGGATGAGGGCCGGAGCAGGAACGCGCCAAGCGGTGAGGCTTTTGCTCCTCAGCCCTCAGCCCTCGGCCCTCAGCCCTAAAGAAGCACCACATCGTACTGCTCCTGAGCGTAGTGCTCCTCGGCCTGGAAACGGATCGTCTTGCCGGTGAACTCCTCCAGTTCCGCGACCGCCGCCGACTCCTCATCGAGGATGCGCGTGACCACCTTCTGCGCGGCGAGCACGAGCAGGCTCGATGCCTCGAACTGGCGCACCGCGCGCGTGATCTCGCGGAAGATCTCGTAGGTCACCGTCTCGGCGGTCTTGACGCTGCCGCGGCCGTCGCAGGCCGGGCATGGCTCGCACAGCTGGCGCTCGAGGCTTTCAGTCGTGCGCTTGCGCGTCATCTCGACCAGGCCCAGGCTCGACATCTCGTACACGGTCGTCTTGGCGTGGTCGTGGGCGAGCGACTTCTCGAGCATGCGCAGCACCTGGCGCTTGTGCTCGGCGTCGGTCATGTCGATGAAGTCGATGATGATGATGCCGCCGAGGTTGCGCAGGCGCAGCTGGCGCGCGGCCGCCTGCGCGGCCTCGAGGTTGGTCTTGTACACCGTCTCCTCGAGATTGCGGTGGCCGAGAAACGCGCCGGTGTTGACGTCGATCGTGGTCATCGCCTCGGTCTGGTCGACAATGAGATAGCCGCCCGACTTCAATGGCACTTCCTTCTTGAGCGCACGCTGAATCTCGTCCTCGACGCCGTACAGGTCGAAGATCGGCCGCTCTCCCGAGTACAATTCGATACGTTCTGCCAAAGCCGGCATGAATTTCTGCGTGAACGCGATGGTTTTCTCGTAGGTCTCGCGCGAATCCACGCGCACCTTCTCCACGTCCTCGCGCATCATGTCGCGCAGCGCACGCAGCGGCAGTGCGAGTTCCTCGTAGACGCGCGCACGCGGCTCGACCCGGCGCATGTTCTCCTGGACCACGCGCCAGACCCGGCCGAGGTAGGCGACGTCGTCGGCCAGCGCATCGCGCGAGGCGCCCTCCGCGTTCGTGCGCACGATGTAGCCGAGTTGCGGGGGCTGAGGGCTGAGGACTGAGGGCTGAGGGCTGGAATCCGTCGGCTGCTGAACGGTCAATTCCTGCACGATGTCCTTCAGGCGCACGCGCTCGGCCTCGTCTTCGATGCGCACCGACACGCCGATCATCTTCGCGTACGGCAGCAGGACCAGATAGCGCGAAGGGATCGAGAGATGCGTCGTCAGGCGCGCGCCCTTGCTGCCGATCGGGTCCTTGACCACCTGGACGATGATGTCCTGCCCCTCGTGCACGAGTTCGCTTATCGGCGGCGTCGACATCGCGGCCACTTCGCCGTTCTCGCCTTCCTGACCCTCGCCGTTGCCTACCGGTACAGAACGCACGATGTCGTTGGCGTGCAGGAACGCCGCACGCTCCAGCCCCACCTCGACGAACGCCGCCTGCATGCCCGGCATCACCCGGCTGACGCGGCCGCGGTAGATGTTGCCGACGTAGCCGCGCCGGAGCGCGCGCTCGACGTGCACTTCCTGCAGCACGCCGTTTTCCACCACGCCGACGCGGGTTTCGCGCGGCGTGACGTTGATCAGGATTTCCTCAGACAAGGCCGCAGCTTCCGCAATTTTTCTCAGTGCGTTTATAGCTTGGCGGGGCGGGGCTTGTCGATCTTGCGTTGCGGACCGGATCGAGGTCAGCTCGCGCCAATCCCGAAGCGGTGCAACAGCTGGGTGGTTTCGAACAACGGCAGTCCCATCACGCCCGAATAGCTGCCGTCGATGCGGCTGACGAAGGCGGCGGCGCGCCCCTGGATCGCGTAGGCGCCGGCGCGGCCCATCGGCTCGCCGCTGTCGACATAGGCGGCGATCGTCGCCTCGTCGAGTGCGGGGAAGGTGACGGCGGTGCGCGAGATCGCGTGGTCCTCGCGCCCGGCGCTGACCAGCCAGACCGCCGAGACCACCTCGTGCGTGCGGCCCGACAGCTTGCGCAACATCGCGACCGCATGCGCGCGATCCGCCGGCTTGCCGAACACCTCGTCGTCGAGCACGACTTCGGTGTCGCCGCCGAGTACGACGGCTCCGCGGACGCCCGACAGTTTCAACAGACCCGCGCCGGCCTTCTCGCGCGCGACGCGGCTGACGTAGTCCGCGGGCGGTTCGCCCGGCGCGCGCACCTCGGGCAGATCGAGCTGGACGGTGCCGAAGCGCACGCCGATCTGTTCGAGCAACTCGCGGCGGCGCGGGGATTGCGAAGCGAGATAGAGCATCGGGTCTGCCTCAGGTAGGATCCACCGGCGTATTGCCGCCGCTGAAGTCGATCCCGGCCTGGCGCCGGCGCTCGCGCCACTCGCCCATCCAGCGGCGCAGGTCGGCAAGGCCGACGGCGGCATAGATCAATTTGAACAGTGCGATGCGCCGCATCACCGGCGCATTGTCGAACACGTCGCCGGCGAGCATCGACACCACGCCATCCTCGATGCGCCAGGTGTTGCGCGGGCTGGCGAACATCTGCCGCATCACCGGCGAATTGAAGCGGTAGATGAACCACGAAAACACGCGCAGGCCGCGCTCGATGCGCTTCGCGTACGCTGCCTGCAGGACGGTTTCGCGCGACGGCCTGGCGAGAACGGTGTCGATCATCGCCGCGGCCTGCTCCGCGTTGTCCATGGCCAGGTAGACGCCCGAGGAGAACACCGGATCGACGAAGGCGCAGGCGTCGCCGACCATGACCCAACCCGGCCCGCACATGCGCGTAGAGGTATACGAATAGTTGCCGGTGACGCGGATGGCGGACACGCGCTCGGCCTGGGTCATGCGCTGCCAGGCCTGCGGCATCGATCGCAGCGTCGCGTCGAGGAAGCCGGCGTTGTCGCCGCGGCGCTGCTTGAGGTGTCCGGGCCAGCACACGCAGCCGACGCTGGTCAGGCCGTCGCGCAGCGGAATGATCCAGCACCAGCCCTGGTCGAAGCGGTAGATGCTGATGTTGCCGGCGTCCTCGCCCTCACGCAGTTGCACGCCGCGATAGTGGGCGAAGATCGCCGCGCTCTGGTGCCGGTCGTTCTTGCGCTTGAGCTTGAACTGGTTCGCGAGCAGTGTGTCGCGTCCGCTCGCATCGACGAGATATTTCGCGCGCACGGTCAATGCGGCGCCGTCGCGGACCTGCGCATGCGCGGTCACCGCGCCGATGCCGTCGATGTCGACGCGTTCGACCTTGACCCCGTCGCGCGCGTCGACGCCGCTGGCGCGCGCGTGCTCGAACAGCATCGCATCGAATTCCTCGCGCTTGACCTGATACGCGTGCGGCGGTGTCGTCCCCAGCGCGTTGCGAAAACGGAAGGTCTGGTGGCCGCCGGCGCCGTCGGGGAAATCCGCGCCGGCCTTGTGCACGCCAAGCGCACGCACCTTGTCGGCGACGCCGAGCCGGTCGAAGATCGGCAGGTTCGCCGGCAGCAAAGATTCGCCGATGTGGAAACGCGGATGCCGGTCCTTCTCGAGCTGGATCACGCGCCTGCCGGCGCGCTGCAACAGCGTTGCCGCGGTCGAGCCGCCGGGACCGCCGCCGACCACCAGCACGTCACATTCCAGTTCCTGTTCGCCTGCGGCCATGCCCACTTCCCGGATCGCGCAGTCGCGATGGTAGCAGTTGGGCCGCTGCGCCGCGCCGCGCGAACATCACAGCCTGTCCTCACCCACGATGATAGGGATGGTTGCCGAGCAGACTCACCGCGCGATACAGCTGCTCGGCGAGGAGGATGCGCACGAGCGGATGCGGCAGCGTCGCCGGGCCGAGCGACCAGCTCTGGTTCGCGCGCTCCAGCGCCGCGGGCGCCAGGCCTTCCGGCCCGCCGACGAGGAAGGCCAGATCGCGCCCGTCCATGCGCCAGCGCGCGAGTTGTTCGGCGAGTTGTTCGCTGCTGAGCGCCTTGCCGCGGCCGTCGAGTGCGATCACGTTTGCGCCTTTCGGAATCGCCGCGAGCATCAGCGCGCCTTCGTCGGCGATCACGCGCGCGGTGTCGTTCGTGCGCCCGCGCAACTTGCTCGCGATTTCGACGAGCTGCAGCGGCAGCTCATGCGACAGGCGCTTGGCGTATTCGTTGTAGCCTTCGCTGACCCACGCAGGCATCTTCTCGCCGACGGCGATCAGGCTGGCGCGCATGGTCCATCAACCATACGCGGCACGTCACGCGCCATTCGCTGCAACCGGGCCGACCGGATCAACCGGCAACCGCCGCCCGCGCCATGTCGTCGCCCACGGTCCACAACCGCTCCAATCCGTAGAACTCGCGCACGCGCGGCAGCATGACGTGGACGATGATGTCGCCGAGATCGACGAGCACCCATTCGGCCTCGCGCTGACCTTCGACACCGAGCGGCGCCATGCCGGCCTGCTTGGCGAACTTGACCACTTCATCGGCGAGCGACTTGACGTGGCGCGTCGACGTGCCGGTCGCGACGACCATGATGTCGGCGATCGAGGTCTTGCCGCGCACGTCGATCTCCTGCACGTTCTGCGCCTTGAGATCGTCGAGCGCGGTCAACACGCGCAGGCGCAGCAGTTCGACCGGGTCGGTGGGAAGCTGGGGTTTCTTCGGTTTCGGCGCCGAAACTTTTTTCGGCTTCGCCGCGACGACTTTCTTCGCGGGTTTCTTCGCCGCCTTGCTCGCCGTTTTCACGGCGGCCTTTTTCGCGACGGATTTCGACGCAGGGCTTTTCGCTGCGGATTTCGCGCCAGCCGTCTTGCGCGGCGCGCGGGTCGATGGGGTTTTGGTCGAAGTAGGCAAAAACGTATCACCTTGGTCGAATGCACGGGCGGGCGGAAACCCGCGCGGCCAGAATATACGCCGATTTGGGGGCGAGGGAAGTGTCGGCCGCGTGACGATCCGGCGAGGGTTCAGCACTTGCGCCGATACGGTGCAACCCTGCCTACTTTGCCGCGCGCCGATACGGCGAGAGGATTGCCGGATCGGCCAGCAATGCCTCCGGAATCAGCCAGCGCGGCTCGCGCCCGGCGGCGAGCAGCGCACGCACCTGGCTGGCCGAAATGTCCAACGGCGTGACCGGGATGCTCAGCACCTTGCCGGCCGGCGCCTCCTGCAGTTCGCGCGGCGAACGCGCGCGGCGCGGCACCGCTTCGCCGACGAGTTCGCCCGACCACGGTTCGGTGCGTCCGGGCCTCGTCAGCATGACGATGTGGGCGAGGCGGAACAGTTGCCGCCACTCGCGCCAGGTCGGCAGCGAACCGAACGCGTCGGCGCCGACGAGCAGGATCAGCGGCTGCGCCTCGCCGAACTCGGCGCGCAGGCCGCGCAGCGTGTCCACGGTATACGACGCGCCTTCGCGGCGCAGTTCGCGCGTGTCGACGACGAGGCGCGGCTGGCCGACGAGCGCGCGCTCGAGCATGTCCACGCGCTGCGCCGCGCTCGCGAGCGGCGCGGGCTTGTGCGGCGGCACGTGCGCGGGCATCAGGCGCACCTGCGCGTCGAGCGCCTCGGCCGCTTCCCAGGCGACGCGCAGATGACCGTTGTGCACGGGGTCGAAAGTGCCGCCGAGGATGGCGATCGGTTTCCCGTTCATTGCCGGATTCGAATCATCCAGCCTTCGCCAGCAAACCGGCGCGCGGCTGCGCGATCGCGACGAGCAGGCGCTCGAATTCGAGCCAGGCGTCGCCCATAGGCTTGCCGCCATCCGCGTCGCGCTCGCGGCCCTTGCCGATGCGCTCGATGCGCCCCGCCTGGATCAGGTACGCGTTCCAGTGCGCGCGCGGCACGCGTTCGAGCGCGCGCTTGATCAGGCCTTCGCGCTGCGGCGGCCGGATGTATTCGGACTTGAGTCCCGCCGCGATGCCGCCGCGCGCGCCCGCGATGCGCGCGAGCATCTGCAACTGGTTCAGCGGCCAGCCGAGCAGGCCGATCGGATTCTCGCCCTCGGCGCGCAATCCGGCGAGGATGCGCAAGCTCCGCGCGGCGTCGCCGGCCAGCGCGGCATCGAGCAACTTGAATACGTCGAAGCGCGTGTCGTCGGCGACGCTGGCTTCGAGCATCGCGGCGTCGAGCGTCTTGCCCGCGTGCAGCAGGGCGAGCTTGTCGATCTCCTGTGCCGCGGCGAGCAGGTTGCCCTCGATCCGCTCGACCAACAGTTCGACCGCGTCGGGCGCCATCTTCAGGCCGCGCGCTGCGGCGCGCGCCTCGATCCATTTCGGCAGTTCCTCGACCTTGAGCGGCCACACCTGGGTGAGCGCACCCGCGCGATCGACGGCCTGACTCCAGGCGCCTTCGTGCTTCTTGCTCCATTCCTGCGCGGTGATCAGCAGCACCGTGTCGGGCGGCGGATTCGCGCAGTACTCGCCGATCGCGGCGGCGCCTTCCTTGCCGGGCTTGCCGGTCGGCATGCGCAGGTCGATCAGCTTGCGCGTCGCGAACAGGCTCATCGCGCTCGCGCTCTGCGCAAGCTGGTTCCAGTCGAAGCCGGTGTCGACGTCGAACACTTCGCGCTCGACGTAGCCGAGTTCGCGTGCCCGCGCGCGCAGCGCATCGGCGGCTTCGAGCACGAGCAGATGCTCTTCGCCGGCGAGCAGATAGACGGGCTTGAGTTCGCCCGTTGCGATTTGCTTGCGCAGCGCCGTTAGCGGTGTCGGCATGTGGCGTGGGCGCGGGGAGCTATTTCGACAGACGCCGCTCGACCGAGTCGATCTTGCGCATCACGGCCTGGGCCATGTCGCGTTCCATTTCGCGGCGGATCACGTCCTGCTGCGCACCCGCGCCGGCGGCCTGGGTCTGGTCGAACGTATAGCTGCGCGTCTGCTCGATCGGTTGCTTCTCGAGCACGGTCTTGCCCGCGCCGTCGACGATCTCGAGATCGACGTGATAGACCATGTTGAACTCGTTCACGCGCGCGTTGGCGCCGACCGAGCCGACCAGGTTCTGCACGCCGACGCCGGTCATGCGGATCTCGCCGACGCCCTCGCCCGCCGCGGGCGCGATCGTGGCGCCGGCGTGCTTCATCGCGTCCTCGACACTGCGCCTGAGCGGGCCGGCCGGATCGGAACTGGTCACGATCACGCGCTGCAGGCCCGGCGCAAGCTTGACCTCGCCGCGCAGATGGAAACCGCAGGCGGCGAGCGCGAGTGCGGCGAGCACGGCGAGGAAACGGGGGATCATCTGCATGCGCATCATCCTACGACAATATTCACGATCTTGCCCGGCACGATGATGATCTTCTTCACCGTCTGCCCGGCAACGAATTTGGCGACGCCTTCGTCGGCGAGCGCCGCCTTCTCGATCTCCTCGCGCGCCGCGCTCACCGCGACTTCGATCTGGCCGCGCAGCTTGCCGTTGACCTGCACCGCGAGCGTGACCGCGTCCTTGGTCAGCGCGGCGGGATCGGCCAGCGGCCACGCGGCGTCGATGATCGGCTGCTGGTGGCCGAGTGCGGTCCACAATGCGTGACTGACGTGCGGCGTGATCGGGTTGAGCAGCAGCACGATGGTCTCGAACGCCTCGTGGCGCACGGCGCGGCCCGCCTCGCTCATGTCGTCGAACTTGCCGACGGCGTTGAGCAGTTCCATCACCGCCGCGATCGCGGTGTTGAACGAGAGGCGGCGGCCGTAGTCGTCGCCGACCTTGGCGATCGTCTCGTGGATCTGCCGGCGCAGCGTCTTCTGCGCGGCGTCGAGCCTGGCCGGATCGACGGGCGGATGATCGGGCTGCGACACGTGCGCGTGCAGGTCGCGCCACAGGCGGCGCAGGAAGCGCGCCATGCCTTCGACGCCGGCCTCGCTCCACACCATCGACTGCTCGGGCGGCGCGGCGAACATCGAGAACAGGCGCACCGTGTCGGCGCCGTACTTCGCGACCATGAGCTGCGGATCGACGCCGTTGTTCTTCGACTTCGACATCTTCTCGATGCCGCCGATCGCCACCGGCCTGCCGTCGGCCCTGAGCACCGCGCCGACGATGCGCGCCTTGTCGTCGCGCTGGATCTCGACGTCGGCCGGATTGATCCAGGTCTTCGAACCGTCCGCCTCATCGCGGTAGAACGTCTCCGCGATCACCATGCCCTGGCTCAACTGGTGCACCACGGGCTCGTCGCTGACGACCATGCCCTCGTCGCGCATCAGGCGGTGATAGAAACGGAAATACAGCAGATGCAGGATCGCGTGCTCGATGCCGCCGATGTACATGTCGACCGGCAGCCAGTAGTTGGCGCGCTGATCCACCATCGTCGCCGCACCGGGCGAGGTGTAGCGCGCGTAGTACCAGCTCGATTCCATGAACGTGTCGAACGTGTCCGTCTCGCGCTCGGCCGGGCCGCCGCATTGCGGGCAGGTGGTCTTGCGCCAGTCCGGATCGGCCTTGATCGGCGACTGCACACCCATGAATTGCACATCTTCGGGCAGCACGACCGGAAGCTGATCCTCGGGCACCGGTACCGCGTCGCACTTCGGGCAGTAGACGATCGGAATCGGGCAACCCCAATAACGCTGACGCGACACGCCCCAGTCGCGCAGGCGGTAGTTGATGCGCTTCGTGCCCTTGCCTTCGCGCTGCAATTTCGCGGCGAGGTAGTCGAACGCCTCGCGGTAGTTCTTGCCGTCGAGTTCGCCCGAGTTCACGACCGTGCCGTACTCGGTGTACGCGCCCTCGGTGATGATCCGGTTTTCGAAGTCCTCGACGATGCTGAGCGCGCTCGGCGCCTCGACCACGTCGATCGCGCGGCTCTGGCCGAGCGCGGCCGACATCGGGTCCTGGTTGTCCTCGGCTTCGCGGCCGAGCTCGGTGATCGCGTCGCGCACCGGATCGCTGACCACGACCATCTTGATCAACAGGTCGTACTTGGTCGCGAACTCCCAGTCGCGCTCGTCGTGGCCGGGCACGGCCATCACCGCGCCGGTGCCGTAGCCCATCAGCACGAAGTTCGCGATCCAGATCGGCAGCTTCTCGCCGCTGAGCGGATGGATCGCGTGCAGGCCGGTTTCGACGCCCTTCTTCTCCGCCGCCTCGACGACGGCCTCGGACGCGGCGACGTGGCGGCATTCCTCGATGAATGCGGCGAGCTTCGGATTGTTCTTCGCCGCCCGCAACGCGAGCGGATGCTCGGGCGCGATCGACAGGAAGGTGACGCCCATCAGCGTATCCGGGCGCGTCGTGAACACGGTCAATGGCTCGCTTTCGCCTTCGACGCCGAACTGAATCTCCAGGCCTTCCGAGCGCCCGATCCAGTTGCGCTGCATCGTCTTGACCGCATCGGGCCAGCCGGGCAGCTTGTCCAGGCCGTCGAGCAACTGATCGGCGTAGTCGGTGATCTTCAAGAACCACTGCGGAATCTCGCGCCGCTCGACCAGCGCGCCCGTGCGCCAGCCACGGCCGTCGATCACCTGCTCATTGGCGAGCACGGTCTGGTCGACCGGGTCCCAGTTCACCACGGAATTCTTGCGGTAGGCCAGGCCCTTCTTGAACAGGCGCACGAACATGCGCTGCTCGTGCACGTAGTAGTCCGGACGACACGTGGCGAACTCGCGCGACCAGTCGATCGCGTAGCCCATCGTCTTGAACTGCGCGCGCATGTGGTCGATGTTGGCGTAGGTCCACTTCGCTGGCGCGGTGTTGTTCTTGATCGCCGCGTTCTCGGCGGGCAGGCCGAACGCGTCCCAGCCCATCGGCTGCAACACGTTCTTGCCGAGCATGCGCTGATAGCGGCTGATCACGTCGCCGATCGTGTAGTTGCGCACGTGACCCATGTGCAGCGCACCCGACGGATACGGCAGCATCGACAGGCAGAAATACTTAGGCTTCGACGCATCCTCCTTCACCTCGAAGGCGCGGCTGTCGCTCCAGAATTTCTGCGCCGCGGCTTCGACGGCGGCGGGATCGTAGAGGTTTTCTTGTTCTTGCATGGGGAAATGTGGGAAAAAAGGCGCACCCGCGCGCCGTTGGCAGGCCGCGCAGGGTAGCGCAGAGGGGCGTCCGGCGCCATTGTCGGCCAAGGCATCATTCAGGCTGGCGACGCACGCTCGACGCCATTTTTTCACGTCGAGGGGCTATTCTGGCCGTATGCTTGCTTTCCGACTCCCCGCCCTGATCGCCCTCGCCTGCATGGCCGTCTCCACCGCCGACGCCGCGCCGCCCGCGAAACCGCTCGCGGACAAGGTGCTCGTCCTCGGCCACCGCGGCGCCAGCGCCTTGCGTCCCGAGCACACGCTCGCCTCGTACGGCCAGGCGATCGAGGACGGCGCCGATTTCGTCGAGCCCGATCTGGTCATGACCCGCGACGGCGTCCTCGTCGCCCGCCACGAGAACGAAATCTCGGGCACGACCGACGTGGCGAAACACCCCGAATTCGCCGTGCGCAAGACGACGAAAACGATCGACGGCCAGCCGGTCACCGGCTGGTTCACCGAGGACTTCACCCTCGCCGAGTTCAAGACGCTGCGCGCGCACGAGCGCCTGCCCGAACTGCGTCCGGGCAACGCGAAGTTCGACGGCCAGTTCGCCGTGCCGACCTTCGACGAGATCATCGCCTTCGTCGCCGCCGAGTCGAAAAAGCGCGGTCGCGTCATCGGCATCTATCCCGAGATCAAGCATTCGACGTACTTCAAGGGCATCGGCCTGCCGATGGAAGACGCGGTGCTCGCCACGATCCGCAGGCACGCCTACACCGCGAAGACCGCGCCGCTGTTCATCCAGTCGTTCGAGATCGCGAATCTCAAAACCCTACGCGGCAAGCTCGGCGACCTGCCGAACGTGAAGCTGATCCAGTTGCTCGGCGAGGCGAAGGAACAGCCCTACGATGTCGTCGCCGCCAAGCAGTCATTGCCCTACTCGCAGATGATGCAGCCGCAGGGTCTCGCCGAAATCGCGAAATACGCCGACGCGATCGGCCCGAACAAACTCTCGGTGATCCCGCGCACCGCCGACGGCAAGCTCGGCGCGCCGACCGCGCTGGTCGCCGATGCCCACGTGGCGAAGCTGCTCGTCCATCCATACACGTTCCGCCCGGAAAACTACTTCCTGCCGAGCGACCTGCGCGCCCCGGGCACGCCGGCCACGCACAACGAGGCTGGCGCGATAGCGGAAATCCGCGCCTATCTCGACGCGGGCATCGACGGTTTCTTCACCGACGATCCGGCGCTGGGGCGGAAGGCAGTCGAACGCTGAGACTCCCGCCCAGACGGCTCAGGCCGCGGAATTCACCTCATCTGTAATCGCGACCACGAATTCTCGAATGGAAGAGAAACTGCGCTTGGCGGAGACATGGCCAGTCCTGATTTAATTTCGACCCGGTTTCTGGATCGGCCCGATCTGATCGCGACCGTCGAAACGCAGCCCGGCGAACTCTCCGTTCGCGCGCACGTAGCTGAAAATGACCTGGATGCAGAATTCGCCTTGAAAAACCTCGCGCCAATGTGGCAGTTGAATGCCTTCGTAGACAACGAGGTCGCCAGGCGCGAGATCGAGCGCATGGGTCTTGTCGCGTGCCTGCAGGCGCAACAGCCACGGCGCGTCGGCCACGCAAGCCAACGCCATCGACGCGGCGATTTCCGATTCGCGCCGATCCACATGCCCGTCAAGGATCGAGCCTTTGCCATAGATGCGCAAATACGAATAGGTCGGATGCAGCGGTTCGCCGACCACCGCCTCGATTTTCGGCTGCAGGCGCAGCAGCAGGCATTCGCCCAGCGCATCGGCATAGCGCGAGCGCGATGCGGAAGACAGAATGCGCGTGTGCGTGTCCATGGTGTAATAATCCGGATCGGCCGCCTGAAGGATCGCGTAGTTGGCAAAGACATTGGCCAACTCGGGGGAGATGCCCTTGCGCATGAGGGCAAAGCCCCTGCTCCTGAAATTCGACCTGAGCCTGTCCTGCTTCATCGATGACCCATCCGCTGTTTTGTTACGTGTAGTTCCCACCACCCGACGGAGATGCTGCCATGAAAACGAACAAAACCAAGACGAAATCCAAGCAAACCGATCAGCTGCTGCCGTTGCCGCCGGCGCCGCGGCGCGCAGTCGCGGCGAAGGCGCCTGCCGCGCAAAAAGTCGCCGGAGCATATGGCGGACCGACTGGCCCGAACTTCGAAGTCGATTGCGGTCTGGCCTCCTTGCTGCAATCGGCCTATGTTTCGTCGGCCGGAATCAGCCTCGGCCTGCTCGCAGTCGGCAAGACTTTTTTTGACGTCGCCTGCACGCTCGATTCCGCAAACCCCAGCAAATCCCTGCTTGCTGATGCTGCGACGCACATGTTCGCGCTGAGTGCGCGCAAAGCCCTGCAAGTGGAATAACCCCGCCTTCACTGCTCCGTGCCATCCGATTTGGCCAGGCGTGTCGATACCCACTTGAATCCGTATCGACGCGCCGCGCTTTCGGTCCGGTTGCGCAATTCTTCGGCCATGGGTGCGTCGCTCTGCTGCAGCAGGGGCAACAGCGGCAGGCGTGCCTCCAAGGCGAGAGCCAGCCACGACCTGCGCTCGGCATCGTCGGCCAACGACTCCAGGGCTGCAATTCCGGCGGCTCGGCCGTCGACGATGCCGCGCAGTTGGGCCAAGGCCAAGTCGGCCGCAAAAACGGTATACGACGACGTTATTCGACTGCGCAAGGCGCGCGCTCGCGCCATCGCTCTGTCGCGTTCGGCGACGTGCCCCAGATGTCCTTCGCACAGACTCAGCCATGCCAGCACATTGGCTTCGCCAATCGGAAAATCATCCGGCGGCAAACGGGCTGCCGTAGCCGCAAGACGCTGTCGCGCGGCTTCCCAATCGCCCTTGGAAATATCGATGCCGGCCAAGACGACAGCTCCGTTCGTCAACGACCAGTTGTCGTTGATCTGCGCGCCGATCGTCATGGCCTGCTCGAGCTCCGCCGCCCCTTCCGCGGATTCACCGCGATCCAGGGCAAGTGCCGCACAGTTGTAGTTCACCGACGCGGCGGCGAACGGCGAGCCAGTCGGCGACAGCTCCGCGCGTGCCAGCGAACAGTACTTTTGTGCTTCGTCGAGCTGTCCGCGCAGACGATACGCATCGCTCAAATTCGCAAGCATGAATAAACGGTCTTCGCGCGCGCCCAAACGTCCGTCCAATTCGCTCGCCGCGCGCAATTCCGCGATCGTCTCGTCGTCGGCGCCTTCATCCAGACGCATCACCGCGAGCGAACCCGAATGCCAGGCTTCGCTGCCGGCATCGCGAATTTCGCGCGCGATCGCCAGCCCGCGCCGAGAGGCCGTCACCGCGCCGTCGCGATCGCCCTGATTCCACAACGCTCCATTCAACAATTTGTAGGTATTGGTCAATTGCTTCTGATCGCCGATCCGATGGAACACGTCCAACGCAGTCTGATATTGCTCGCGTGCCTGTCTGGATCGGTTCTGCTTCGTCAGAACGCCTGCCAGACGCAATCGCGCTTCAGCCTCGTCGCGCAAATTGCCGCGCTGCTGGTAATAGTCGATCACGTCGCGCAGCATTTTTTCGGCCGCTTCCTGCTGCCCGGAGTGGCTCTGTGTCCAAGCCAGTTCGACTTTCGCACGAGCGGCAAGCAATGCCGTGTCGTGTGCCTGCGCCAACTGCAGCGCACGCTCAGCGTGCGCTGCCTGGTCGGCGATGTTGCCGCGCAGCCGCGCGACGGCGACAGCTTTCAATTCCACGCGCGGGTCGCTGTCGCCGCCGGGTAGTTTGCGTACGTCGGCGAGCGCACGCTCGGCCTCATCGGGCCTACCCGCATTAAGCAGATCGTCGGCGAGCGCGAGCTGCTGATCGAGGTCCTGCGGTGACAGCGCGAGCAGCTTTCCGTCCAGTTCGACCGCCTTGCTCCAATCGAACTGCTGCGCGGCCACTTCGCGCTCTATGCTCAGCTGCATCCGCGGCGGCAGGCCCTCGCTGTTCGCCGCGGCCTGTTGCGCGCTCGCCAGCGCCTTGGCGTCGTAGCCGAGCGCCTTCCATGCCTGTGCGAGCAGGACATAGGCAGGCGCATAGCCAGGCGCCTGTGCAACTACGGCGAGCAGGTCGTCGCGGGCACGCTTGGGATCGCTTGCACGCAGGGCTTGCTGGGCCTCGCCCATCAGCTTCGCGACATCCGTGCTTTGCGGCTGCGCCTGTGCGGCCTGCGCGCGCGTCGCCGCGTCCGGCGGTGCGATCCTGAGCTGCCCGCGCAGGTCTTCGCCGAGCCGCCCGATCAGGTTCGGCAGATCAGCGAGCGCACCACTCTGTGTCGCGTGCGCGATCGACTGGCCATTGCGCGCATCCTGCACGGCGATGTCGAGGCGCAGGTTCGCGTCGTTGGACGTGCCCGCAGCGAAGTAGCTGCCGCTGAGGACGTAGTCCGCGGCTACGCGCTTGCGCAGCGTCGCCAAGGTCTCCGCGGCGTAGCCTCCAGCTCCGGGCGCGGGCAGATCGGCGGCAGCACCGCGCACCAGAGCATCGGGCAGGGTGTACAACTTGCCGCCGAGCGCCAGTTCGGTCGAGAGCATCTGTCCGAGCGTCGGCGAGATCCAGGCGGCATCCTTGTTCTGCGCCAGATTGTTGAAATCGACGATCGCCAAGGCCGCATGCTCAGCGGCGAAAGCACGCGACTGCCGTTCCAGCACAACGAACGTCAGCGCGCCGAGTGCCACGAGCGCCGCTGCGGCGATGGCCGCTACATCGACACGATGCCGGCGCAGGAATTTCCAGCCACGATAAAGCACGTGGTCGCGGCGCGCCGCAATCGGCTGGCCGGCGAGATAGTTGCGCACATCGCTGGCCAACGCGGCGATGTCGGCGTAGCGCCGCTCGGGCTGAGCGCGCAGCGCGGTCAGCATGATCGTGTCGAGATCGCCGCGCAGGCGACCGCGCGGCACCGGCAGGGTTTTCGGGGCGAGGCGGCTCGGCGTGGCCGGGTCGGTCGCGCGGATGATGCCGAGTACGGCGCCGGCATCGGGCGCGGCGGAGAAATCGTGGGCCAGACGCCCGGTCAGCAATTCGTAGAGCACGCCGCCGAGCGCGTACACGTCGGCCGCCTGGGTGACCTGGTCGCCGGCGATCTGCTCGGGCGCGGCGTAGGCCGGCGTCATCGGCCTGCCGCCGCCGACGCGGGTCAACGTGACCACGGGCTCTTCGTCGTGCTGCAGCAGCTTGGCGATGCCGAAGTCCAGCAGCTTGACCGTGCCGGCCGCGGTGACCAGCACGTTGGATGGCTTGAGGTCGCGATGCACGACATGGCGTTCGTGGGCGAACTGCACCGCCGCGCAGATCTCGAGGAACAGGCGCAATCGCGTCTCGAGGTCCGCGTTCAACTTGCTGCAGTAGTCGAGCAACGGCAGGCCCTCGACGTACTCCATCGCGAAGTAGGGCCGCCCGTCCGTGGTGATGCCGCCGTCGAGCAGATGGGCGATGTTCGGATGGTCGAGCCGGGCGAGGATCTGCCGCTCGCGCAGGAAACGCTGCAGGACGGCTTCGGTATCCATGCCGCGCTTGATCAGCTTCAGCGCCGCGCTCTGGTGGAATTGACCGTCGGCGCGCTCGGCCAGCCAGACCACGCCCATGCCGCCGGCGCCGACGCGCCTGACGAGTCGCCATGGCCCGATGCGGCTGTCGACGGTTTCGCTGTCGCGTTCGAGCGACGCACGAGCTGCCGCGAATTGCTTCTGCGCGACCGTCTTCGCGACGAACACGCCCGCCCCGGCCCGATCGGATTCCTGCGAATCGAGCATCGAAACGACGACGCCGCGCAACTCGGCATCGTCGCCACAGAGCGTGCTGAGAAGGGGCTCGCGCTCGGACGTGGGCACATCGAGCAGCTTCTCGAAGATATCGCCTGCGAGTTGCCAACGCTGCGTGTCCATCAACGGTGCCCTGAACGGCGAAGACGGTCCCTCCGGGACTTTCCGCCTCGCACCCGCGCCGGCACCCGCCCATGCGGGTGATTGCGGATAGCGGCCCCTTTGTCACGGCGTCCGGTACGGCTCCCTCGCCGCGACTATAAAACCTGCGTCCGCGACTCTCAAGAGACCGGCACTGCGGGACGGCGGCACCCGGAACTCGCCGTCGATTCTGCCGCGCATTGGTATCTGCGATCCCGCACGCCGGAGCCCTCACGCGGCCGATGCCCGCCACGCCCGCTCGCCCGCTGCCGCGGCGCAGATGGAACAAGGCGATGACAACCGCTAGCATGCGGCGACTTTCCGGAGACTCCCATGCGCCTGTTGCCGATTGCCGTCGCCATCGCGTCCACGCTGACCGTTTGCACCCATGCCGCCGAAGCCGGTCCGGCCGCGGCGCCGCCCGACATCAAGACGATCCACTGCGGCCACCTGATCGACACCGACGCGGGCAAGCTGCTCGGCGAGTCGACCATCGTGGTCGAAGGTGCGCGCATCAGGGAGGTGCGCCCAGGTCGCGCCGACGTGGCCAACGCGAAACAGCGCTTCGACTTGCCGGCAAGCACTTGCCTGCCCGGCCTGATCGACAGCCACGTGCACCTGACCATGGAGTTCAGCCCGACCACCTACAGCGACAAGTTCCGCCTCAACGTGGCCGACTTCGCGATCCGCAGCACGGTGTACGCGAAGCGCACGCTCGACGCGGGCTTCACCACCGTGCGCAACCTCGCCGACTACGACAATGATTCGATCGCGCTGCGCAACGCGATCGACGCCGGCATCGTCCCAGGCCCGCGCATCTTCACCGCAGGCAAGGCGATCGGTTCCACCGGCGGCCATGCCGACCCGACCGACGGCTACCGCGCGGATCTCGCCGGCAATCCCGGTCCGAAGGACGGCATCGTCAATTCGCCCGAAGATGCGTGGAAGGCGGTGCGCCAGCACTACAAGGACGGTGCCGACGCGATCAAGATCATGCCCTCGGGCGGCGTGCTCGACGAAAGTGCCAGCGTCGACAACGCGCAGATGACGATCGAGGAGATCAAGGCCGTCGCCGCCGCCGCGCACGACTACGGCTTCACCGTCGCCGCGCACGCGCACGGCGCGGAGGGCATCCGCCGCGCGATCCTCGGCGGCGTCGACTCGATCGAGCACGGCACCTACATGGACGATGCCGACATGAAGCTGATGAAGGAACACGGCACCTGGCTCGTGCCGACGATCATCGCCGGCAAGACCGCCGAGGAACAGGCGAAGATACCCGGCCGCTATCCACCGCAGGTCGCGGCCAAGGCGCTGCTCGTCGGGCCGATCATCCAGGCCACTGCGGGCAAGGCGTACAAGGCCGGGGTCAAGATCGCGTTCGGCACCGACGCCGGCGTGTTTCCGCACGGCGGCAACGCGAAGGAATTCGTCTACATGGTCGAGGCCGGCATGCCGCCGATGTTCGCGATCCAGGCCGCGACCACGCACGCAGCGCAGTTGCTGAAGAAGGAAAAGGATCTCGGCAGCATCGCGCCGGGCAAGTTCGCCGACGTGATCGCGGTCGACGGCAACCCGCTCGACGATGTCGCCGTGCTGCAGAAGGTCGGCTTCGTCATGAAGGCCGGAGTGACGTACAAGCAGTAGGTGATCCGCACCCGCCGCCCCGGGATCGGGGCCGTGCTGCGGAACGCGGCCGGGCCGGACCGGCCGCGCCCGGCTTGCAATTGCACGGAACATCGCCATGTTCCGCTATCCTTGCGCCCCTTGCCGCATCCATAACAAGACATGACTGCATCCGTCCACACTTTCGACGCCACCGAAACGAATTTCGAAACCGAGGTCATCCAGGCCTCGCTGACCACGCCCGTGCTCGTCGATTTCTGGGCCGACTGGT
>JAFEFQ010000024.1 GCA_018240505.1 Pseudomonadota bacterium | reverse complement strand
GCGAACTGCCGGAGATTGGCGCCGGCGATTCACTGCTGCTCGAATCCGAAGGCGAATCCGGCAGCGTCGTGATCGACGGCGGCGGCGAACTCGTCGTGATCCGGCTCGTGACGCTGTAGGCGCCTCGTCGCGCATTTCCCTGCGCGCGGCAAATCGCGCCCCCAACAACGCCGATCGGCAATGAAACCAACGCGCGCGCTTCGTGCGCCGGGCACCCTCTGTCTGGCGCCGCGCTCACGCTCCCGCACGACGAAGCCGCCGAAAGCCCATTCATCTCTCATGATTGTTGTTGTAAATAGGAATGATTCTTATTAGTATTTTCTTTATGGCTACTTAACCAACGAGAAAGCGAATGATGGAAAAGTCCGCACACGCAGCCAGCCGCAATCCGGTTCGCAAGCCCGCAAGCTTGCGCCAGATCGCCGCGAGCCAGTCTTCGATCCAGACGCTCGCAAGACATGGCCTGGCTGCCGGCATTTCGGCTGCGATGCTGATGCCGTTGTGTGCCACGGCCCAGACGGATCCAACGGCGCAGGCGCAAGGCAAGGCCGCCGAGAGTGCGACGTTCCCGACGATCCAGGTCGTGGAAAAGGCCATCGATCCCAATCCCAATGCCGAAGTCGGCGCGCCCTACAAGGCCAAGACTTCGGGTGATTCGCGCCACACGCGTCCGCTGGCCGAAACGCCGCAGACCATCCAGGTCGTCACCGCTGCGGCCATCGCCGACTCGGGGCAGACCGACCTCAAGCAGATCCTCAGCTCGCAGCCCGGCATCACCCTCGGCACCGGCGAGAACGGCAACATGTTCGGCGACAACTTCGTCATCCGCGGCCAAAGCGCCAAGAGCGACGTCTTCGTCGACGGCCTGCGCGACCCGGGCATGAGCACGCGCGAAAGTTTCGCGATCGAGCAGGTCGAAATCACCAAGGGTCCGAATTCGAGTTTCGCCGGCCGCGGTTCTGCCGGTGGTGCGATCAACGCGATCACCAAGCAGGCAACGCTCGACTACAACTTCACCCGCGTCAACCTCGGCGTCGGGACCGACTCGTACCAGCGCTATACGGCCGACATCAACAAGGCGATCGGCGACAACGCCGCGGTGCGCATCAACGCATTGTGGGCCGACCAGGACGTGCCCGACCGCGATCCCGCAAGCCGCGCGCGCAAAGGCCTCGCCATCTCCGGCCTGTACGAGGCGAGCAAGGATTTTTCCATTACTCTCGACTACTACGGCGCGCGCGGCAAGGACGACTATCCCGACACCGGCAGTTATCTCGTCGGCAACCAGCCCTATCGACGGCCGACCGAAAGCGACGTGGTCGGCGCGCAGGACGGCGACTTCATGAAATCCGACATTGATACCGGCACCGCGCGCATCCGCTGGAACATCGCGCCGGAGGTCACGCTCAACAGTCTGACGCGCTACGGCACGACGAACAACAGCTACGCGTTCTGGGCGCCGCAGTACAACACCAACGCCCAGGCCGCCACCATCCAGACCCACAGCCGCTGGCAGGACGTAAAGTACTTCGCCCACCAGGACAACCTGCGCTGGGACACCAACCTCTTCGGGCGAAAGAACGAAAGCGTGTTCACCCTCGAGTACACCGACCACCAGGTCGACCAGGGCGGCTACACGGCGGCCAATGCGCTGCCGTTCAATTGCCGCACGGCGACCGGTTCTGGCACGAACAACGCCTATTGCGTGACGGTGCCCGGCAGCGGCATCGACGGTGCGACGATCGCCAATCCCAACTCGATCACGGGCACGACCTGGGCGCGCGGCGGCAAAAATTACGATTGGCACGTGAAAACGGTCGCGGCGAGCGCGATGGACACAGTGGATCTCACCGACCGCTTCACCGCCTTCGGCGGCCTGCGCCTGGACCGCATCCTCGATTTCACCGCAAAAACCCTCAACGCTTCCACCGGCGCGATCACCGGCGACTACCAGTACGAGGAAACGCTGCGCAACGGCTGGGCTGGGCTGAGCTACAAAGTTGCGCCCGATGGTATCGTCTACGCCGCCTACGGCACCGGCCAGGACATCAATGGCGGTGAGCCGGACTCGGGCACTGCCGCGGGCTATGGCGGCCTGGTGACGGTGACCGGCGTCGGCGTCGTCACCAATGCCAAACCGGAAACCTCGAAGAACTGGGAACTCGGCACCAAGTGGAACCTGCTCGACCACAAGCTGCTTGCCACCGCCGCCGTGTTCCGCACCGACAAGAGCAACGTGATGGAGGCCACCAGCCAGGCCGAATATGCCGTCGACGGCACCACGAACACCGGCGCGAACCGCGTGCAGGGCGTGGAACTCGGACTGGTCGGCAATGTCACCGACAATTTCTCGCTGCAGGCCGGCGCCGCTTTCATGAAGTCGAAGATCACCAAGGCTAACGCGGCGAACGCGTCGCTCATCGGCCATCCGCTCGCCAACTTCGCCAACCAGTCGTCGTCGCTGCAAGGCAAATACCAGCCGACGCGCGATTTCGATTTCGGCGGCACGGTGCGTCACGACAGCCGGCGTTGCGGCGGCCAGCCCGACACCGGCGTGGCCTACGACGCCGCCACCGGGCTGTGCGCGCAACCGGTAAAGGGCTTCACCGTGCTCGACCTGTTCGCCAACTATCGCATCAACAAGCATCTCCAGTTGCATGCGAACGTGCTCAACGCGGGCGACAAGGAGTACTACACGGCGGTCTACCGCGGCGGCTTCTTCCTCTACAAGGGCGACGCGCGCAGGTTCACGATCGCCATCGACATGGAACTGTGAAAAACCATTGATCCGTCCGCCATGAACGCAAACCAGCACCCAGCCACGCCGCCGCCTGCCGCCATTCCGGCGGACGTGCACTGTGCGCAGGATTACGAGACGCTCGCGTCGCGCTACATCGCCGCGCCGACGCTGGCCTACATCGCCGGCGGCAGCGGGCGCGGCGTCACCGCGGCGGCCAACCTCGCCTCCTTTTCCGACCTTGCCATCGTGCCGCGCCTGCTGCGGGATGTCAGCACGGGCCATACGCGCCGCGTACTCGGCGCCCAGCCTTTCGAACATCCGCTGCTGCTCGCGCCGGTGGCGCACCAGAAACTCGCGCACGCAGAAGGAGAACTCGCCTGCGCGCGCGCCGCGCAGGCGACGGACAGCGGCATCGTGTGCAGCACGTTGAGTTCGCATCGCCTCGAAGATATCTCGCGGCTGGCCGGGCCGCGACGCTGGTTTCAGCTTTACTTCCAGCCCGGCCGAAACGCCACGCTCGACCTGCTGCGCCGCGCCGAGGACGCGGGCTTTGGCGCCATCGTCGTGACGCTCGACGCCGCAGTTCAGGCGGCCAGCCTCGACGCGCTGCAAGCCGGCTTCCGCCTGCCCGCCGACTGCGTCGCTGCGAACCTGCGAGGCCACGAGAACCTCTCGTCGCCCGTACTCGCGGGAAACGACAGCCGTATTTTCCAGGGCCTGATGCGCGACGCTCCGACCTGGCGCGATCTCGACTGGCTGATGACGCAATCGCACCTGCCCGTGTGGGTCAAGGGCGTGCTGCACCCGCAGGATGCACGCGACTTGCAGCAACGCGGCGTCGCCGGCCTCGTCGTGTCCAACCACGGCGGACGCGGCCTCGACGGCGCGCCGGCCAGCCTGCGCGCGCTGCCCGGCGTGCGCGCCGCGGTCGGCGCCTCGTTTTCGCTGCTGTTCGACGGCGGCATCCGCAGCGGCGCCGACGCATTCAAGGCGCTCGCGCTCGGCGCCGATGCGGTTCTGATCGGACGGCTGCAGCTTTACGCCCTGGCCGCCGCCGGCGCACTCGGCGTCGCGCACATGCTCAAGCTGATGCGTGAGGAACTCGAAGTCTGCATGGCGCTGGCCGGCTGCCCCACGCTCGACGACATCGGCGGCGATGCGCTGATGCCTGCCGCACCGCTCCTGCCATGAGAAATCCGCGATGTTGAACGTGATCGAAAAAGTGCTCGACGGCGACGAAGTGCGCCAATTCCGCGCGCATCTGGAATCCGCGCAATGGCAGGACGGTGCGGCCACCGCAGGCTCGCTCGCGCGCGAGGTCAAGCACAACCTGCAGCTCGACGAGCGCGGCGACGCCGCGATCGCGCTCGGCAACCATGTCCTGCGCAAGCTCGGCAACCATGCGCTGTTCGTTTCGGCTGCGCTGCCGCGCAAGATCCATCCGCCACGCTTCAATCTCTATCGCGACGGCGGCGACTACGGCGCGCACGTCGACAGCGCCGTAATGCGGCTGCCCGGCACGCAGGACAGCCTGCGCGCCGACCTCGCCGCCACGCTGTTCCTCTGCGACCCCGCCGACTACGACGGCGGCGAACTCGAAATCGAAGCCGGCTTCGGCGCGCAAACGGTCAAGCTCGGCGCCGGCGACATGGTGCTGTATCCGGCCAGCAGCCTGCATCGCGTCGCGCCGGTGACGCGTGGTGCGCGCCTTGCGGCCTTCTTCTGGATCGAAAGCCTCGTCGGCGACGAACAGATGCGCGCGCTGCTGTTCGATCTCGACCAGTCCATCCAGCAACTCGCGCCGCGCGCATCCGCGCAGGATCCGGTCCTGCTGCGCCTGACCCACGTCTACCACAACCTGCTGCGGCGCTGTGCCGCGACTTGAGGAATCCGGAAATGAAAACTGCAATCGCTGCCTTGCTGTTCGTGCTGTCCTCCACCGCATGGGCGCACGGCAATGTCGAATGCCCGAAACACCCCAAGGAAGAATGGCGCTCGCACGAGGAACTGCAACGCAAGCTGGAGAAGGAAGGCTGGACGGTGCGTCGCATGGAACTGACGCCGACCTGCTATGAAGTCTATGCCAAAACTCCCCAGGGCGACCGCATCGAAGCCTTCTTCGACCCCAAGACGTTCGAGCGTGTCGAAGACTGAGGTCGAAGTATGGGACGGGCCGGTGCGGATCATGCACTGGCTGCTCGCGCTCACGGTCGCGGCCGCGTGGTTCACGCGCGAACGCCTGGGCCCGCTGCACGAATGGCTCGGCTATGCGGCGCTGGTCATCGTCGCGCTGCGCATCGTCTGGGGTTTCGCCGGCAGCCGCTACTCACGCTTCGCGCAGTTCCTGCGCGCGCCGCGTGCGACCCTGCGCTATCTGCGCGAAGTCGTCACCGGCCGCGCGCCGCGCCATCTCGGCCACAACCCGCTCGGCGGCTGGATGATCCTCGCCCTGCTGTCCTGCCTCGCCGCGCTCGGACTGACCGGCTGGCTGGCCACGACCGACTGGCTATGGGGTTACGCCTGGCTCGCCGAGCTGCACGCGGGCCTGGGCTGGACCCTGATCGCACTCGTCTGCCTGCACGTGGCCGGCGTGCTGTTCTCGAGTTGGCAGCATCGCGAAAACCTCGTCGCCGCAATGCTGAGCGGCAGGAAGGCTACGCGCGACGACGATGTCTCCTGAGCAACGGGAATGATTTTGTTGTCCTCAAATGATGGCGACGCGAAGGCAGTGAAGCAGTCGACGGTCGCTGCGGGTCATTTTCCCGCTGCCGATCGTTTCCGGCCGCGAACGATATGGACGACTAGCAGCAACGGCAAGGCCAGACCGACCAACCAATGGATCAGGCGCACCGCATCGCGCAGCGAGTCGTCGCTGGCGTAGTAGAGCAGCCAGCCGCTCGCAGCGAGCACGGCGAACATGACGATCAGCACGATGCCGCTGACGCGCCGTTTCGGCCGCGCGAGACCCTGGCGCACATGCACGATCCAGAGCAGTCCCGCCAGCCACAGCACGACGAACGCGGCCGCGCCGTGCAGGCGCAGCCACCAGGCCTCGAGCGGATGCGGCTCGGCGCCGAATTCGCCCTGGCGTTGCAGGAAATAGTGGAAAACGAGCCAAAGTATACCGGTGACCCAGATCGCGAAGAACGCGGCGTAGACGAGCCGACGATGACGCGGCGACAGGCGCAGGCCGTGTTCGCCGTGCGCGCGGCGGCGACGGGCGTGACGCTCGAGCTCCGTGCCGTTCATGCCGCCCTGCCCTGCGCTCGGAGGTCGCCGCGTTCGCCGTGGATCACGACCTGCGCGCCGTAGCCGGCCAACACGTTCCGCGTCAAAGCCGGCGGCGCGGCGAAGGCGATCT
Source organism: Pseudomonadota bacterium (assembly GCA_018240505.1). Lineage (GTDB taxonomy): Bacteria > Pseudomonadota > Gammaproteobacteria > Xanthomonadales > Rhodanobacteraceae > Rudaea. Next base: position 9,716 of record JAFEFQ010000024.1, on the reverse strand, counting down.
TGGTCAGCGCATCCGCGATCATGCAGGTCGGCGCGACCACGCTGGCCGCGGCGAACAGGCCAACAGCGCTCCGGTCGCGGCCATCGAGATGGACGCCGATCCAGCGGCCATCGTGACGCCGCCGCGTCGCCGCGCCCGCGCTCGACGCCAATGCCGCATCGCGCAGCGCGACCGCGCCGGCGATACCGGCTCCATCCGCACCGCGCAGATGCACGACCTCCTCGCGCGGCCCGGCCACGCGCAGGTCGCCGCCGGCGTTGACCAGCGCCTGCGTCGCGCCCTGCGCCCGCAACGCGGCGATCGCACAGTCGACGGCGTAGCCTTTCGCGATGCCGCCGAGGTCGAGCCAGAGCGGACGATGCAGGCGCACGCGGTCGTCGCCGATCAATTCGACATCGCGCCAGTTCGCGTGCGCATCGGACACGAACGGCGAACGCGGCTTCGGCAGGAATCCGTTCGCGACGAGCTCGCGCGCGATGCCCGGATCGAAGCAGCCCTGCGTGCGTTCGGCCAGGTCGAGCGCGCAGCGCAGCACCGCGGCGGTGCGCGCGTCGATCGCGACGACCGTGCCGACCGGCGCCGCGTGCAACCGCGACAGGTCGCTGCCGGGTTCGTGGAAACTCATGCACCGATGCACGGCTTCGATTTCGGCGAACGCGGCTTCGATCGCCCGTTGCGCGCACTCCGCAGCGGGTGCCTCGATGCGCATCTCGACCAGGGTGCCCAGCCACGGCCGCGCACGCTGCAATCGCACGTTCATGCCTGCGCCTTCAACACGGTTTGATACAGCCTGAGCAGGCGCTGCACGCCCTCCGTAAGATGGCGGCAGGACAGCGTCGCGCCCGAGATGATCTTGATCTCGCGGCCCAGCGCCGCCGCATCGGACGCGGTCTTGCCGACGAATTGCCTGCGCCAGGCGGGCATGCGCACCTCGCCGCCGTGCGACTCGCGGTACTCGAGCACTTCGAGCGAGATCACCGCGCCCGCGGCGTCGAGCGCGAGCGCGTAGGTGATCGCCTCGCTCTTGCCGATCACCTGATCGACGATGAGCCAACCGAGCGTCTTGTCTCCCGCGCGCGCCGCGAAAATCTGCGGCGACCAACCGGCCGGCGCACCGATCGCCGCCGCGACCGCCGCATCGGGCGCGGGCACGACACGGAACTCGCCCGTGCCGGCGAACGCCTGCTGCTGCGCCTGCTGCACGCTCAGGTACTGGGTCGCGAACGCGGCCTGGCTCGCCGCCGCGGCGCCCAATGGAATCAGCCAACGCACCTGCATATTTGCCTCGTCGCTTTCGTCGCGCGCAGGAGAAGGGAACGCATGCTATGCGAGCCGGATCAGAACTGGTATCCCAGACCGAGATCGAAACGGTTGCCGTAGCCGAGCACGAGATCCTCGTAGCGGAATTTCTGGTAGTCGATCTTGAACACGACGCTCGGATTCAGGTAGTAGTTCGCGCCCAGCGTCCACACGCGCTGCGTCGGCAGCGCCGGCGTGCCGAGGCCCTGCGGCTGCGCGGCGTAGGCCGCGCCGGTGTTGAACATTTCGTAGCGCAGGAACGGCGCCAGACTCGAATTGCTGCCCCACTCCAGCGCGCGCCACGCACCCTGCACGTAGCCGCCCCAGAATGATTTCGGTACCGGCGTCGGCTGGCCGAGGAACTGCAGGTTCAGATCCTGCGTGTTGCTGATCGTCCCGCGCGTGTACAGCGCGGAGATGTCGAACGGCCCCGGCTGCCAGCGCAGGTGCGCTTCGCCGAGCACGAGGCGCGAGCGGTTGACCGGCAGTGCCGCGTCGCCCTGGCCGATCTTGCCGGTGAACACGCCGCCGCCGAGCTGCAGACCCGGCAGGCCCTGCCAGTTCGCCGCGGCATACATCGACAGGTCGCGCGCCTTGGCCAGCTGCAGCTCCTGGTGGATGCTGCCGAGCGGCGAGGCGCGGCCTTCGTCGGCCGCCGGATCCCAGGCGCCGAGGTTCGGGCCGGTGCCGATGCCGACGTTCCAGTTGAATCCCGATTCGGTGTTGCCGTACATCGCCACGCCACCCTCGCGCCACGTGCTCGGGATGATCGCGGTCTCGACGAAATTGCGCTCGACGCCGTAGAAGTAGCCCGGCTCGTGGTGCTCGTTGAGCAGGCCGAGCGGCACGAGCACCAGGCCGACGCGCACGCCGTAGTTCGGCGCCAGCGTGTGCTCGACGTAGAGCTGTTCGACCTCGGTCTCGCCCTGGTCCGAACTCGACGCGATCGCGTGCTCCCACTCGATCTCGCCGTAGACGCGCGTGGCCTCGTCGAAGACGTGGTTGAAGCCGATCACCGCGCGGCTCAGATCGGCGCGCGTGTCGCCCGCGCTGTTCGTCGGCCGGTTGTAGCCGATCTGGCCGTAGCCCCAGAGCGACGTGTTGGCGCCGAGGGCAAGACCGCTGCTGCCGGTGCCGGGCAGCGGCTGGCCCGCGGTCGTGGTCGGCGCCTGCGGCGCGGCGATCGACGCCGCGGGAGCGCCTGCCGATACCGCGGCGGATGGCGCGGACGAGGCAACCGCCGTCGCCGCGGCGGGGGCCGTCGATGCCGGCGTCTGGGCGCGTTGCGCCTGCATCTGCTGCACGATGCCGCGCAACTCCGCCACTTCGGCGCGCAGCGCCTCGACCTCGGCCTTCAGTTTTGCATCGTCGGCGTGCGCGGCCGGGGCGAGGCCGGCACACGACAACAGGATGGCCAGTGCCAGCGGTTTGCGCTGCATGTCATTTCTCCAGAAATATAAAAAAGATACTTTTCCTTGTCGGTCGACGCGGGCCGCGGCCTCACGGTTGCGCGAGGTCGCGTGCCGGATCGGCCGTGTCGGTCGCCGCGTCGTAGCCGTCGGTCAGCGTGCCGAGGAAGGCGACGACGTCGTCGATCTCCAGCTCGCTCAGCGCGGGCGCCTGGCCCGGGCGGCGGTTGTACGGCACTTCGCCCGTGTTGACGTTGCGCGCGAGCGGCGCCGGCACGTCGTCGAACTTGCGCACCGCGCCGTCCGCGCCCAGCGGGTACCATTTCCCGGGGTTCGTGTCCCGCTGCACGTAGAACTCGATCGCCTCGCGCAGCGAGGTGAATTGACCGTTGTGGAAGACGACCTTGCGCGTGGCCACGTTGCGCAGCGTCGGCACCTTGAACGCGCCGCAGAGATCGCGGCGCGCGGCAAGATCGCTGCGGTCCGGACCGCACAGGCCGAAGTCGAAATAGTCGGGATCGGCCGTCGCCGGAATCTTCGCGTTGCGCGGCACGCCGAGGTTGTCGTAGGTGTAGTCGGTGAACAGCGGCGGCTCGCCGTTCGACGCGCGCGTCGACGGGTGGCAGCCCGCGCAGCCGCCCTTGGCCGGGCTGTTGAACCAGGCGAAGCCGCGCAACTCCTGCGCGCCGAGCTTGACCTTGCCCTTGAGGAACAGATCGAACTTCGAGGAGAACGGTCGCAACTCGGGCGCAGTGGCCTCGTACACCGCGAGCGCGTAGCGCGCGGCGAGGAACGCGTCGTCGATGCGCGCGAACACATCGCCGCCGAACAGGCCGCGGAACTCGTCCGCATAGCTCGCGCGGCCGAGCTTGTCGACGACGCCGGCGGCATCGCCGTTCGCCATTTCGTGCGCGGCGAGGAACGGCCGCGACGCCTGCTCGATCAGCGTGTTCGCGCTCCCGTCGCGGTTGAAACCGCCGGTCGGCGTGCCGTCGCCGGCGAAGAAGAACGGCAGGTCGACATTGAGATAGCGCAGGCTCGGCACCGCGCGGAAGCCAGGCACGTCGAGATTCGCCCCGCCCGGCTGCACCGCGAGCGCGTTGTTCTGCGCATGCGCGAACTTCGGGTCGTGGCAGGTTGCGCAGGACATCCGGCCCGAGGCCGACAGCGACTCGTCGGCGAAGATCTTCCTGCCAAGGTCGGCGAGGGCCGAAGTCGAAGGGGACGCGGCGACGGTGCTGGCGCTGCCGATCAACGCCAGCGCGACAACGAAAAACGTCCAACGGCCTCGCCCGGATCGCGTTGCGGCAGCGGAAACCGGCTGACTGCATGCAACGTCCGGCAGGACAGAAAGCGCGTGCGCACGCGGCGCGGAACGGAAGATCGGCATGGTTTCGCTGTTGGGAAAGCAAATGAGAACAATTCTTGTTTGCATGCGAATCTACCGAAATGCCACGCATGCTGTCAACGCTCGGCAACCGCTCTGCCATCATTCCTCCATCGTTTCGTCGCCACCGCCTTCGCGTCTTTGCGCGCCGCGGAGGCGCTGCTAGCATGCGGCGATGTCCGCCGCCTCCACGCCCGCGCCGCTCAATGCGGCCACCGCCGAATTCCTCCAGTCGGGGGTATCGATCACCGTCGCCGGCCGCAACCGGCGCCTGGTGCCGTCGATCGCCAAGGCGGTCGGCTGCCGCGTCGAAGCCGATGGTTCGGTGGCGCTATTCCTGTTCGTGAATCTCGCCGAGACGGTGTTCGCGGACGTTGCCGACAACCGCCAGGTCGCGGCCTGCTTCAGCCGGCCGAGCACGAACCAGACCGTGCAGATCAAGGGCAGCGATGCGCGCTGCGAACCCGCGGCCCCGGCGGACATCGCCGCGGCACGGCGCTGCCTGGACCTGCTGTCCGACGACCTGACCGGACTCGGCTTCGGCATCGACCTGCTCGAAGCCTTCTTCTGGGGCGATCCCGAAAAATTGATCGCGCTGCGCTTTACGCCCGAGGCCGCGTTCGTGCAGACGCCCGGGCCGCAGGCCGGCTCCGTGCTGCGCAGCTGAGTCGGCCCGATGCCGCACGTCGTCGCCCTCGATGCGATCCGCTCCTGCCTCGAAGGCGTGATCCCGGCGACCGTGGCCACCTGCTCGGCCGACGGCGTGCCGAATGCGACCTACGTGTCGCAGATGCAATACGTCGATACGCGCCATGTCGCGCTGTCGTTCCAGTTCTTCAACAAGACGCACAAGAACATTCTCGACAATCCGCAAGCGACGGCGCTGGTCATCGATCCAGCCACCGCCGCGGCGTACACGCTCGACCTGCTCTTCCTGCGCACCGAGACGGTCGGGCCGCTGTTCCAGAGCATGAAAGCCAAGCTCGCCGGCATCGCTTCGCACGAGGGCATGACCGGCGTATTCAAGCTGCTCGGCGCCGACGTGTACCGCGTGCTCAAGGTCGAGCAGACGCCCGGCCGCGCGCTCGAGCGGCCGGCGCCGCGGCGCAGCCTGCTCAATGCGCTGCGCCTGGCAAGCATGCAGTTGAACGCCTGCACATCGCTCGATGCGCTGTTCGACCAGACCCTGGCCGTGCTCGGCAACGAGTTCGACATCGAGCACGCGCTGCTGCTGATGGCCGACGAGGCGCACGAGCGTCTTTACGTCGTCGGCAGCCGCGGCTATGCCGCGACCGGCGTCGGCTCGGAAATCGCCTTCGGCGAAGGCGTGATCGGCGTGGCTGCGCAGTACCGCACGCCGATCCGCATCAGCCACATGACCATGGAATACGCCTACGGCCGCGCCGCGCGCGATGCTGCGGCCGAACAGGCGTTGCCGCTCGACGCGCAGATTCCGTTCCCGGGACTGGCCGAGCCGCACAGCCAGCTCGCCGTGCCGATCCTCGCCTGCGGCCGCCTGCTCGGCGTGCTTTGCGTGGAAAGCCGGCACGACCTGCGCTTCGGCTACGACGACGAGGATGCCCTCGTCAGCCTCGCCGCGCAGTTCGGCGTGCTCGCGCTGTGCCTGCAGCGCGACGACGAAGACGCGACCGCCGTGGCGCCGGGCGCGGCACGCATGCCCGAGGGCGAAGCGATCGAGGTGCGCCACTACCGCGTCAACGACAGCGTGTTCTTCGACGGCGACTATCTGATCAAGGGCGTGCCCGGCGCGATCCTGTGGAAGCTGCTCAGGTCGTGCATCGAGCACGGCCGCTGCGAGTTCAGCAACCGCGAACTGCGCATGTGCCCGGAGCTGCGCCTGCCCGAGATCAGCGACAACCTCGAGGCGCGCCTGATCCTGCTGCAGCGGCGTCTGGTCGAACGCTGCCCGCAACTCGCGATCGAGAAGACCGGCCGCGGCCTGTTCCGCCTGCGCGTCGACTGCGCACTGCGTCTGATCGAGGCGAGTTGAGTCGCCGCCGCCTGCGAAAAAAGGAAGCGGACGCAGTGTCCATGCTCGTCTGCGCTCAGGCCGCCAGCGCCATGTCGAGCTTGAGCCGGTCGCGGCTGCCGAGCAGCGGGCGCAGCATGTCGACGACGCCGTCGAACACCTCGGCCGGCGCGCCCGCGCGCATGTGCGCGAGCATGCCCGCGCGCTCGCCGGCACTGACGTGCGGCAACATCCAGCGCAGGCCGATGCGCGACTGTTCCGGCGTCAGGCTGGCGAGGATGCGCCCATGCAGCGCATGGATTTCCGCATCGGTGTGCGTGGCCCACAGCGCCTCGTTGTGGCGCGTCTCTTCCTCGTGCATGTGCGCGAGGTTGTGGGCCACGAACGTGGACAGCGCGAGGTACAGCGCATGCGCCGCCTGCGCATCGCCCGGGACGCGCCTGAGCAGCTCGCGCAGCTGCGCGATTTCCGCGTCGTAGCGCTCGTGGTCGGCGGCGATCGCGAGCGTGACGCCCGGGCTGCGCGCCTCGAGCGCGGCATGGACGACGCTGTCCTCGTGTTCGGCGTGGCCGAGGCAGAAGTCGAGCAGCTCGGTCAGCTCGCGCGTGACCTCGGCCGTCTCGGCCGGATCGAACGGATCGAGGCGCCCGGCGCGGACGAGCGCATGCGCCATGAACGCGCGCAGGCCCTTGTGGATCGGGGCGTAAATATCGAAGCGGGAAAGCGTTGGCATGAAAACTCCGTAGCGTAGGCGGTACGCGGATCGGGTCGATCCGAGGCCCGGCACGATAGACGAACGCCAGCGCGCGCATTCGTAAATCTTGGCTAGGGCAATCCTAAGAATTTCCTAAGAGCGCGCCGCGCCCGGCGCGCGCGTGTCGCAATCGACAATCGGCCCGCGGCGCGCCTCACGATCGGCTTGATCGCGAAAGGCCATGCGCGGTCAATCGAAACGATCGTCGCGCGTATACACCTGCGCGTTCTCCACCTTCACCGGGAACTTCGCGATCGGCTCGTAGGCCGGCGGGCACAGCGCCGCGCCGGTACGCAGGTCGAAGCGCGCGCCGTGGCGCGGACATTCGACCTCGAAACCGTACACGTCGCCACCGGCCAGTTCGCCGCCGTCGTGCGTGCAGACATCCTCGACCGCGTACAACTCGCCGTCGACATTGAACACCGCGATCGCGGTATCGCCGTCCCAGACGACCTTGAACTCGCCGGGCAGGAGTTCGGATCGGGCGCAGACGCGGATCCAGCCGCTCATCGACGCGCGCTCACAGCGGCTTTACCAGCAGTTCGAAGCGCAGATCGTCGCGCCTGGGAATGCCGAAGCGCTCGTCGCCGTATGGAAACGGCTTGTACTTGCCGGTGCGCGAGTAGCCGCGCCGCTGGTACCACGCGATCAGCTCGTCGCGCACCGAGATCACCGTCATCTCCATGCGCGCGCAGCCGAAGTCGTCCCTGGCCACGCGCTCGGCCTCGGCCATGACCAGCTTGCCGAGGCCGGCACCCTGCTGGGTCGGATCGACCGCGAACATGCCGAAGTAACAGGCCTCGCCCTGCTTCTCGATGTGGCAGCAGGAGAGCACGAGCACGCCGCGCACGGCGAGCAGGACGAGGCTGCCGGGCTTGTCGATGATTTCCGCAAGGCCGGCCGGATCGACGCGCTGGCCGTCGAGCAGGTCGGCCTCGGTGGTCCAGCCCGCGCGGCTCGCTTCGCCGCGGTAGGCGGAGGTCACGAGCTTTTCGATCGCGGCGATGTCGGCGGACGTGGCCAGGCGGAATTCGACGGCAGCCTCGTTCGGCAATTCGGTGACAGCGGTCATGCGGAACTTCCCTCGGTCGTGGTTTTCGGTATCCCCGCCAGCGCCGCGCGCAACGTCGCGAACGGCAGCAGCGCGCATTTGCGCCGCGACGGATAGTGTGCCAGCGCGGCGAGCGCGTTCAAGTCGCCGGGCATGGCGCCGGTCCCGCCGTCGATCACGCGCCGGAACCGCGCCTCGAGTCGCGCGATGGCGTCCGCGTCGAGCCGCGCTGCCGCCTCGCCGAGCATCGATGCGGTCGCCCTGGCGATCGCACAGGCCTCGCCGCGAAACGCGAGCGCGTCGATGCGCCCGTCGACGACGCGCACATCGACATGCAATGCGTCGCCGCACAGCGGATTGGCCCCGTCGGCCGCATGCGTAGCCGCCTCGAGCGCACCGAAGTGGCGCGGCGCGCGGCTGTGTTCGAGGACGAGGCGTTGGTACAACTCGCTGGCGGACATCCTGGCATTGTACGTCGCCTCGCTCGCGCATGAAGCCACCCGCAAGCCGCATCCTGACAACGGCGCGGTGACCACGGTATGCCATGGCATCACCGGAAGAATAAACTCGGGTCGAGCGCTGCTTCGGCCACTTGGAGTTTGCACCGATGAACCCACAACGACGCGCCCTGCTCGGCGGCATGGCCTTGACCGCCATCGCGCGGACACGCGCGCAGCCGCAAAGGGATCCGCCCGCCCAGCCCGCCGCCGACGCGCCCGATGCGCCGGCATGGCCACCCGCCGAACGCATCGCATTGTGGTCCGGCGAGCCGCCCGGCATGCCGGCGAATCCGCCGACACCGTTGCTGGCGATGTACGGCGCGCGCGGCAAACGCGAGCTTCACATCACCGGCGTCGCGCGCCCCGAGATCAATGTCTTCCGCGCACCGCGCCCGGATGGTTCGGCACTGCTCGTGATCCCCGGCGGCGGTTACGAATTCCTCTCCGTGCAGAACGAAGGCATCGACATCGCGCAGCGCTACACGCCGTTCGGCACGAGCGTGTTCGTGCTCACCTACCGCCTGCCCGGCGAGGGCTGGAAGAATCGCGGCCGTGTGCCGCTCGCCGATGCGCAGCGTGCGATGCGCCTGCTGCGCGCGCGGGCGACGGCGCTGCACATCGATGCGGAGCGCATCGGCGTGCTCGGCTTTTCCGCGGGCGGCCACCTCGCCGCCGATCTGGCCACCGCGTTCGACGAGCCCTGCTATGCGCGAGTCGATGCCGCGGACGACTTGTCCGCGCGTCCGCGCTGCGTCGGCCTGGGCTACCCGGTCGCGACGCTGATGCCCGACGCGGGCCACGTCGCCTCGCGCGACAACCTGCTCGGCAAGGACGCCGCGCCCGCGCTGATCGCCGCGCGCTCGCCGGCCTTGCATGTGCGTGCCGACACGCCGCCGAGCTTCGTTTTCCACGCGATGGACGACGACACCGTTCCGGTCGGAGCGAGCCTCGACTGGATCGCCGCCTGCCGCCGCGCCAAGGTTCCGATCGAGTCGCATCTGTTCGAGCACGGCGGGCACGGCTTCGGCCTGCATGCGCCGATCGATTCCCCGACCGCGCAATGGCCGCGGCTGTTTGCCGCCTGGATGCGCCAGCAACAGAGTTGAGTTTCCAAAATTTTCCAACATGTCGCGCCGCTCTGGCGCATCGCGCGTTACATGCGCACAATCGGGCCATGGAAACCCAATACGACGCGATCGTGATCGGCAGCGGCATCAGCGGCGGCTGGGCTGCCAAGGAACTCTGCGACAGGGGCCTGAAGACGCTCGTGCTCGAGCGCGGCCGCGACGTGCAGCACATCAAGGACTATCCGACGATGTCGCTGCG
>JAFEFQ010000249.1 GCA_018240505.1 Pseudomonadota bacterium | reverse complement strand
TGTTGTTGAACTCGTAGCGGTGGCGGTGGCGCTCGCGGATCACGTCGTGGCCGTACATCTCGCGCGCGAGCGTGCCGGGCTTGAGCCTGTTTTCGTAGGCGCCCAGGCGCATCGTGCCGCCGAGGTCGGAATCCTCGCTGCGATGCTCGACTTCGCCGCTGGACTTGGTCCATTCGGTGATCAACGCGATGACCGGATCGGCGGCGAGGCGATCGTTCTCGCTCGAATTCGCGCCAGGCAGGCCGGCGATGTGGCGCGCGAAGTCGACCACGGCCGCGTGCATGCCGTAGCAGATGCCGAAGTACGGAATCCGGTTCTCGCGCGCGAACTGCGCCGCGGCGATCTTGCCCTCGAAGCCGCGTTTGCCGAAACCGCCCGGCACGAGGATGCCGTCGACGTTGCGCAGCATCTCGGCGCCATGCGCCTCGATCTCCTCGGACTCGACCCAACGCAGGTTGACCTGGGTCGCCTGCTTGAGGCCGCCGTGGCGCAGCGCCTCGCCAAGCGACTTGTACGCGTCCTTGTGTTCGACGTACTTGCCGATGATGGCGATGTCGACCTGGTGTTTGGGATGCTTGACTTCGTCGACCACCTTGTCCCACTCGGCCAGGTTCGCCGGCTTCGCGTCGAGCTTGAGGTGGGCGACGGCGAGATCGTCGAGGCCCTGCTTGTGCAGCCATGCCGGCATCGCGTAGATCGTGTCGATGTCGACCGCGCTGATGACGGCCTTCTCGGGCACATTGGTGAACAGCGCGATCTTGCGCCGCTCGCTTTCGGGCAGCGGTTCCTCGCAGCGGCACAGCAGCACGTCGGGCTGGATGCCGAGCGCGCGCAGTTCCTTGACCGAATGCTGGGTCGGCTTGGTCTTGATCTCGCCGGCGGCCTTGATGTACGGCACCAGCGTGAGATGCATGAACATGACCTTGTCGGCGCCGTGTTCGATGCGGATCTGGCGGATCGCTTCGAGAAACGGCTGCGACTCGATGTCGCCGACCGTACCGCCGATCTCGACCAGGGCGACGTCGAAGCCGCGCGTCGCCTCGAAAATCGAATGCTTGATCTCATCGGTGATGTGCGGGATCACCTGCACGGTCGCGCCGAGATAATCGCCGCGGCGCTCCTTGCGGATCACGCTCTCGTAGATCTTGCCGGTGGTGATCGAGTTCTTGCCGGTCAAGCGCGTGCGCACGAAGCGCTCGTAGTGGCCGAGGTCGAGGTCGGTCTCGGCGCCGTCGTCGGTGACGTAGACTTCGCCGTGCTGGAACGGGCTCATCGTGCCCGGATCGACGTTGATGTAGGGATCGAGCTTCATCATCGTCACGCGCAGGCCGCGCGCTTCGAGGATGGCCGCAAGCGACGCCGACGCAATGCCCTTGCCGAGCGAGGACACCACGCCGCCGGTAACGAAAATCAGGGGAGTCATGACGCAGCAGTTTCCGGTGCTGGTAAAACGGTAGTTTACTCCGCTTCGCCGGGTCGGGCGAGGTGGAGGCTCGGCGCAGGCGTCGGCCGGCGCGAAAAAAAATCGCCTAAACCGCTAGCGGACTTGGTTTTTTCGTCACATTTCGATGTAATAATATGTAATTGAAATGTGCAGCATGCCTTCAGGGGGCCAAGTGGGGATTTTCAACCAGATTCGCCGGCCGCGAATCGCGCTGGTCGCGGGCACGCGCCCGGAGTGCCTGAAGCTGGCCAGCGTGGCCAAGGCATTGCGCCAGCACGACGGCGCCACATCCCTGTTGATCAACAGCGGCCAGCATCTCGCCATGGTCGAGCGCACGCTCGCCCAGCACGGCCTGGCCGCCGACATCGCCGCGCCGCAGTGCGAAAGCGGATCGCTCTCGGCCACATTGCGGCGCCTGCGCGGCGCGATCCGCACCTGCCTGCGCGAAGCCGCGGCGACGCTGGCCGTCGCCCAGGGCGACACGAGCACGGCCTATGCGACCGCGCTGGCCGCGCGCGACCTGGGCTTGCCGCTCGCCCACGTCGAAGCGGGACTGCGCACCAATCATCCGCTGCGTCCGTTTCCCGAGGAACATTTCCGCCGCCGCATCGCGCGCCTTGCCGACCTGCACTTCGCACCGACGGCAAGCGCCGAGCGCAACCTGCGCGCCGAAGGCATTGCGCCGGCGCGCATCTTCCGCGTCGGCCAGACGTCGATCGACCTGCTGCGCGAAACCGTGCACAACCCGTGCGCGGATTCCGAACTGCCTGCCCTGCCTGCCGCGCCGCACCTGGTCGTGCTGACCCTGCACCGGCGCGAGAACTACGGCCGCGGCCTCGACGTGGTCTGCGCCGCGGTCCTCGACCTGCTCGCCGAGCGGCCCGATGTCGGCGTGCTCTGCCCGGTGCATCCGAACCCTGCGGTCGGCGCGCGCATCCGCCAGCACTTGTCCGCGCATCCGCGCATCGTGCTGACCGAGCCGCTCGACTTCCGCCCGTTCATCAGTCTGCTTGCGCGCGCCACGCTCGCGATCACCGATTCGGGCGGCATCCAGGAAGAGGCACCCTATCTCGGCACACCGATCCTGATCGCGCGCGAAAACACCGAACGGCCGGAAAGCCTCGCGCTGGGCAGCGCCAATCTCGTCGCTGTCGACGCGGCCAGCATCGCCGCCGCCGCGCGGCACCTGCTCGACGCACCGCGGCCGGCCGCGCTCGCGTTCGATGCCTCCGCACCGTATGGCGACGGCCGTGCCGGCATGCGCATTGCCCAGCACCTCGTTGCCTTTCACCAGGGAATCGTCATGGACGACGCTCCCGCACCGCTTTCGCTGACAGCCTGACCGATGAACCCGCAAACGATCTTCGTCTCGCCCGCCGTGGGCGAGACTCCGCATCACGCCGAATCCGCAAACGATGCCGCCGCGCGCCTGCGCGCCTGGCTGCTGCACGGCCCCGCACAACTGCACGAGGGCGACCAGGCCGGCGGCGTCGCCGGCACGATCGGCGCCAATGGCAAGCCGCTCTACGTCTATGCCGAAATCACCGGCTACTACCTGAGCTGGCTCGCCGACATCGCCGGCGGCGCGGACGATGCGCAGGTACGCGACCGCGCGCAGCGGGCGCTGGCCTGGGCGGCGCGTCATTTCTCCCGTTCCGGCCAGATACCGCAGACGCGCATCCATCTCGCCGCGGCCGAGCCCGACTGGCGCAACGACGCGGTGTTCTTCTTCGACCTCGCCATGCTGTTGCGCGGTATCGACGCGGCCGCCGAAGCCGGCATCGTCACCGGCACCGAAACGGTGCGCGCCAGCCTGCATGAACATCTGCTGCAGTTCGTGCACGACAAGGCGTTGTCGCCCGCGATCCAGTTGCGCGGCACGCAGCCGCTGCCGCCGCGCTGGTCGACGCTGGGCGGGCCGTTCCAGGTCAAGGCGTCATCGCGCGTCGCCCTGAGCGGAAATCACGCCGAGCTGCCGCAGGCGCTCGCCCTTGCCTGTGCGCTCGAAAGCGAGCGCTGGGCGATGCAGGCGGCCGACATCGACCTCGGCATGCTGCATCCGACGTTGTATTTCGCCGAAGGCCTGCTGCTTTCGCGCCCGGATCGCGCCGACGCGGTCGCGCTGCTGCTGCGCCGCTGCCTTGCCACCGTCCGCGCCGACGGCGCATTGCCGGAAACGGCCAGCGAACCCGACGGCAAGGTGCGCAACGACATCCTCGCGCAGGCTCTTCGCGTCGGCCTGCTGCTGCGCGATCTCGGTGCGCGGCAGGCGCCGGCCGAAGCCGATCTCGACCGGCTCGCTGCGACCCTGCTGGCGCGCGTTGCAGCGCGCGACACACTGCCGTTCAACGCCGACACGGCCGCACAGGCCAATGTCTGGGGCACGATGTTCGCCGAGCAGGCGCTGCGCTGGTACGCGAATCGCCCGGACGCGACACGGCCGCACGCCGCAGCACTCGTATGAGCGCGCAAATGGGCGATGTATCGCGCCGCATCTCGCCGCTGGCGCGCGCGCTGTTCCTGCTGCGCTTCCTGCCGCTGTACGCCGCGATGGGGGTGGCCGACTGGCTCGCGCCGAAACTGCCGCGGCGCTGGCCGCAGCCGCGCCGAGAACGCAGCAACGCGCCCGGCATCAGCGTCATCGTGCCCGAGCGCGGCACGCCGGGCACGCTCGCGATCACGCTCGATGCGCTCGCCGCCGCCTGCGCGAAACTCGACGAGCCCGTGCAGGTCATCGTCGTCGTCAACGGCGCGAATCCGGCAGCGTACACCGAACTGCGCCAACGCCACGATTCACCTCCTGCGCTCGTCCCTGATCGCGAAAACCGGGAAGTGGCCGTCCGCGGCCGCACTTCTCAAATGGAATGGCTTTGGGAATTCCACGACGAACCGCTCGGCTACGACGGCGCGATCGCCGCCGGCCTGGCCAAGGCGCGGCATGCGTGGACCTACCTGCTCAACAGCGACATGCGCCTCGCCCCCGATGCGCTCGCCGAGCTGCTGCCGTATCGCCAGCCGCAAGTGTTCGCGGTCACCTCGCAGATCTTCTTCGAGGACGCGAGCCGGCGGCGCGAGGAAACGGGTTGGTCGGACTTCTATCCGCATCACGACAAGCCGATCGTCTACGAGCGCACGCCCGAGGCGGGCACGCTCGCGCGCGGCAACCTGTATCCGGGTGGCGGCTCCTCGCTGTGCCGCACGGAGCAGTTGCGCCGCTACGTCGCCGACGCGCACGAATACCACCCGTTCTACTGGGAAGATGTAGATTTCGGCCTGCGCGCATGGAACGAGGGCTGGGAAGTGCTGTTTTGCCCGACCTCGCACGCCTGGCACGGACATCGCGGCACGGTGAACCGCTTCTACGCGCAGGAAGAGATCGAACGCGTGATCGCGCGCAACGCGCAGTGGTTCGACATGCGCCACGCGTGGACGCAGGTGTCGCCGATCGAACACATCCGCCGCATCGCGGCGCGTGCGCCGGAGCATTGGCACGAATTCGCCGGTCCCGCCCGCGCCTGGCGCACATTCCGCCTGCGCCTGCGCGCGAGCCGCACGCGCGCCATGGGCCTGCGCTACCAAAGGATCACGCAGGACAGCTACTACGCCGCGCAACCGGATTGCGCCGCCCGGCCGCGCGTGCTGCTGGTGACGCCGTTCGCGCTGTTCCCGCCCGCACACGGCGGCGCGCGGCGCGTCGCCGAACTCGTGACGCGCCTTGCCGACCGCGTCGATTTCTTCCTGCTCGGCGACGAGCGCTCGCTGTACTCGCTCGCTTCCGAGCCTTGGCTCCGGCATGTGCGCGCGACCCACCTGATCGAAGGCCGCGGCGATCGCCCGACCGACGCGCCAATGTCGCTGGCCGAGCGCATGCAACGCCATGCCTGGCCGGGGCTGCGGCAAAAGCTCGAGCGCATGATCGCGCTGTACGACCCCGATGTCGTGCAGGTCGAATTCATGGAGCTGGCGCTGCTCGCCGACCACCGTCCCGATCACCACGCCGGCCGCGCGCGCTGGTTGCTGGCGCTGCACGACGTTTATCTGGCTGGCGACGGCAGCGCCGGCGATGCCGCGCAGATCGCCGCGCTGCAGCGGTTCGACGCGGTCAGCGCCTGTTCCAACGAGGACATCGCCTTGCTGCCGAATGCGAGCGCACACCTGATCGGCAACGGCGCGATCGACCGCCGCGCCGGTGCCGCGCCGTCGCCGCAGACGCCGCCGCGCCTGCTGTTCATGGGGCCGTTCCGCTACACGCAGAACCGCGAGGGCATCCTCGCCTTCCTCGACCAGGCCTGGCCAACGTTGAAACGGCAGTTCCCCGATCTGCGCCTCACCATACTCGGCGGCGCCGAGTCCAAGGCGATCGCGGACAACGATCCGCGCCTGACCCAGGACGGCGTCGACCTCGTCTCGGCCTTCGTCGATCCGACGCCCTACCTCGCCGGATGCACGTTGAGCATCAACCCGCAGTACGACATCCGCGGCTCGTCGATCAAGCTGATCGAGTCGCTGCTCGCGCGCCGCGTCTGCGTCAGCACGGCCGCCGGCGCGCGCGGCTTCGCGCGTGAGGGACTGCAGGGACTCGTCACCGCCGACGATATCGCCGGCATGACCGCGCCGATTTCCGCGCTGCTCGCCGACGCCGGGTATCGGCATCGCCTCGAGAACGCCGACGATGCGAAACTCGACACGCATACGTGGGATGCGGTTGCCGGCGATCAACTCGCGCTGTATCGGGAACTGCAGCAGGGCCGCGCATGAATGCTCTCAGCGACATATGACTTGGTCTTACGATTCCATTGCCGATGTCTACGCGACCGACATGGGTCAGAGCATGCCGTTCGACGACGTCGACTGGTACCGCTCGCTGTGCCTGCGTGAAGGCGGCCGCGCACTCGAACTCGGCTGCGGCACCGGGCGCATCCTGATCGAACTGCTACGTGCCGGCGTCGATGCAATCGGCGCAGACCGCTCGCTGCCAATGCTGGCGCGTCTGCGCGGCGATGCAAAAAAGTATACTTTGTCGTCAAACGTCCTGCAGATGGACATCGCGGAGCCTGCTCTATGCGCGAAATTCCGCGTTGTGCTGCTGCCGTATTCGCTGATCACCTATCTGCGCGATCCGGCAATCGCGGAACAATGCGTGCGCTCACTGGCCGGCCTGCTCGAGCCCGGCGGCTGCCTCGTACTCGACGCGTTCGTGCCGCAGCCGGTGGCGAGCTTCGCCGACTTCCGCCGCGACTACCGGCGCGAACACGAAGGCGGCTTCCTCGAACGCCACAAGCGCATCACCGCGAACGCCGACGGCACGAACCGCATCGAGCGCCGCTACACCGTGCGTGATGTGGACGACGTCATCGTCTCGGAATTCTTCACCGATGAGACGATACGCCCGTACCGTGCCGTCGATCTCGCCGGATTCGGCGCCGCGGCCAGCCTTGTCGTCGAATCATTTCATTGGGACTACGGCTCGCGCGGAAGCGCCGAGGGCGCGCGCTTTGCCACGGTCGTCTTGCGCCGCGCCTAGGGTATCCTATGCGCCCTTCTTGAGCGCATCGAATAGACGCAACAAATGAGCAGCAGATACAACGCAGCGGACATCGAAGTCCTCTCCGGCCTCGATCCGGTCAAGCGCCGGCCGGGCATGTACACCGACACCTCGCGGCCGAACCACCTCGCGCAGGAGGTCATCGACAATTCGGTCGACGAGGCGGTCAACGGCCACGCCTCGACGATCGAGGTGATCGTGCACGCCGACGGTTCGGTCGAGGTGAGCGACGACGGCCGCGGCATGCCGGTCGACATCCATCCGGACGAGGGCCGGCCCGGCGTCGAGGTGATCCTGACCAAGCTGCACGCGGGCGGCAAGTTCTCGGGCAAGAACTACAAGTTCTCCGGCGGCCTGCACGGCGTCGGCGTGTCGGTGGTCAATGCGCTGTCGCAGCGCGTCGAAGTCGCGATCCGCCGCGACGGCCAGATCTACCGCATGAATTTCAAGGACGGCGAGCGCGCGAGCAATCTCTCCGTCGTCGGCACGGTGGCGAAGAAACAGACCGGCACGACGCTGCGCTTCTGGCCCGACCCGAAATACTTCGACTCGCCGAAGATCAGCCTGCCCAAGCTCAAGCACGTGCTGCGCGCGAAAGCGGTACTCTGCGCCGGGCTTACCGTGCGCTTCAGCGACGAGGCCAGCGGCGAGAAGGAAGAGTGGCACTACGAGGACGGTCTCGCCGATTACCTCAAGTCGATGCTCGGCGCGAACGACTACCTGCCGCCCGATCTGTATCAGGTCTCGCTCCAGCGCGACAAGCACGAGGTCGATTTCGCGCTCGCCTGGCTGCCCGAGGGCGAGCTGACCCAGGAAAGCTACGTCAACCTGATCCCGACCGCGCAGGGCGGCACCCCCGTCAACGGCCTGCGCACCGGCCTCACCGACGCGCTGCGCGAGTTCTGCGACATCCGCAACCTGCTGCCGCGCGGGGTCAAGCTCGCACCCGAGGACGTGTGGGACCGGCTCTGCTTCGTGCTCTCGCTGAAGATGGAGGAGCCGCAGTTCTCCGGCCAGACCAAGGAGCGCCTGTCCTCGCGCGACGCGGCGGGCTACGTCGAGAACGCCGCGCACGACGGCTTCTCGCTGTACCTCAACCAGCACACCGACATCGGCGAGAAGATCGCCCAGCTCGCGATCGAGCGCGCATCGCTGCGGCTCAAGGCCGAGAAGCAGATCGTGCGCAAGAAGATCACGCAGGGCCCCGCCCTGCCCGGCAAGCTCGCCGACTGCGCGTCGAGCGACCTGTCGCGCACCGAACTGTTCCTCGTCGAAGGCGACTCCGCCGGCGGCAGCGCCAAGCAGGCGCGCGACAAGGACTTCCAGGCGATCCTGCCGCTGCGCGGAAAAATCTTGAACACGTGGGAAGTCGATTCGGGGCAGGTATTGGCCTCCGAGGAAGTACACAATCTCGCCATTGCGATCGGCTGCGATCCGGGCAAGGACGACATCTCCGGCCTGCGCTACGGCAAGGTCGTCATTCTCGCCGACGCGGACTCGGACGGCCTGCATATCGCGACGTTGTTGTCCGCACTGTTCATCAAGCACTTCCCCAAACTTGTGCGCGAAGGCCATGTCTTCGTCGCGATGCCGCCGCTGTTCCGCGTCGACGTCGGCAAGCAGGTGTTCTACTGCCTCGACGAGGCCGAGCGCGATGCGATGCTGGAAAAAATCCAGCGCGAGAAGATCAAGGGCGCGGTCAACGTCACCCGCTTCAAGGGCCTCGGCGAAATGAACCCCGCGCAGCTGCGCGAATCGACGATCGACCCCGACACGCGCCGCCTCGTCCAGCTCACCGTCGGCCTCACCGTCGACGGCAGCGAAATCGAAGGCGACGACGGCACGGCCAAGGTCATGGACATGCTGCTGGCGAAGAAGCGCGCGGCGGATCGCAAGGAGTGGCTGGAGACGAAGGGGGATTTGGCGTCGTTGGAGGTTTGATCGGCGTTAGGCGCCAGCCGCGATCTCTTAGAAATCACGGACTCAGCGAGTAGCACGGATGAAGCCGCGCGAGCGGCGGTAATCCGGGATATGCGCCGCTCCCGGATTGCGCTGCGCTCCATCCGGGCTACGCAATCGTCGATGCGGTCCCGGGTCGCGTTCCAGCAAAACGGTGGCGCCCGCGTGTTTCGACACGAACGCCACCCATGCAGTTCAAGCTCATTTCACGTAATGGATTTCCTGCATCGCCTTGCCGCCGAAAATGTGGCGGATTTTCGCGCGGTCGGCCATGGCTTCCTTGTCCATCGCGTCGGACTTCTCCATGGAGCCACGCAGCTTGGTGCCGATCGCATCGAATTTCGCTTCGGCGGTATCGATCGACGCCCAGTTCGGCGCTTCGATGAGGATGAGCACGTCCCAGTCCTGCGGATTGGCTGAATCGCCGACCATGATCTTGTAGGAGAGAATGACCTTCTCCTTGATGGCCTGTTCCATCACTGTGGTGTATTCGGCCTTCAATGAATCGATGTAGTCGTCCATGCGGCCTGGGTCGACCCTGATCATGTCAACCCGCCAGACCGAACCCTTGGTGTAGTTCTTGTCGGCGGCGATGGCCGGAGCGGATGCCATTGCCAACAGTGCTGTTCCCACAACGAAATGCCTCATTTTCATTTTGAACATGGCGTTTCCCCACGGGTATAGGGCGGAATGCCCCACTGGATTATGCGCTTTTTGTGACGAAAATCACATTTTTCTCGGCGACTCCCGATGGACATACCGCGACCGCGAAAAGTGGCTGGAGCGAGCATCCCGGATGGAGCCGCGCGAGCGGCGCAATCCGGGATACGTGCCGCTCCCGGATTGCGCTGCGCTCCATCCGGGCTACGAAATCGCCAATGTGGCTTCGAGCAGCTTGCGAATCAGCGCCTGCGTCGGCGCGGCAAGCTCGCCGCGGTATTCGAACGAATCCTCGTCCATGTAGTTGAGCTGGGCGAGTTCGAGCTGCACGGCCTGCACGCCGTTGCCGGGGTCGGCGTAGTAGCGCGTGATGTAGCCGCCCTTGAAGCGGCCGTTGACGACAAACGTATACTTTTTCTGGCTCGCCAGCACGGCTTCGAGGCGACGCTGCAAATCTGGCGAACAGCTCGCGCCGCCCGCGGTGCCGAGGTTGAAGTCCGACAACTGCCCGTCGAACAGGAACGGCACGACCGCGCGGATCGAATGTCCTTCCCAGAGCACGACGCGGCCGTGCGCGACGCGGATGCGCGCGATCTCCGCGGCGAGCGCGGCGTGGTACGGGCGCCAGTAGCGTTCGACGCGCTGCGCGATTTCCCCGGGCGACGGCTCCTGCCCCCGCAGATACACCGGCTCGCCGGAAAACCGCACGATCGGACACAGTCCGGTCGTGTTCTGCCCCGGATACAGCGACACGTCGTCGGGCGGTCGGTTGAGATCGACGACGTAGCGCGAATGGTTCGGCACGAGCACCGACGCGCCAAGCTCGCGCGCGAACGCGTACAGGCGCGAGACATGCCAGTCCGTGTCGGGTACGCGCCGCGCCTCGGGCACGAGGCGCGCGGCGATATCGTCGGGCAGCGCGGTGCCGTCGTGCGGCAGCGAGACGAGCAGCGGCGCGGTGCCGCGATGCAGGGTGTAGATATCGCTCATGATTTTCGCATCCACTGTCAAAGGAATCTTCCCCGTCGGGAGAAGCCGCAAGAGCCAAAGCGCCGGATGAGGGTTCGGTTACAACCGGCGTCGATCCCTTGGTGGACCCTCATCCGCCTGCCGGACCCTTCTCCCGATGGGAGAAGGGTCGCTTCGCTATACGTCATCGAGCTCGCCACGGCACCAGGACCGCCACGCCTCGCGCAATGCCAGGCTCAACTCGCGCGCATGGCGATCCGTGTCGCAAAGCGTTCCACGCACGCGCTCGCGCAACGTTGCGCGCAACTCGCGGCGTCGCGCCCCATCGTTCGCCAGGTCGATGGCACGACGCACATGGTCGTCGGTATTTTCGGCGACCAGCTCGTCGAGGCCAAGCGACGCCAGAAGACTCGCGCTCTGGCGACCACACATCGTCTCGCCGACGCGCGTGACGACCGGCACGCCCATCCACAGTGCGTCGAGACTCGTCGCGCAACCCGAGAACGGAAACGGGTCGAGCGCGATGTCGGCTTCGGCATACGCGGCCAGCGCCTGCGCGTGCGAACCGTAGCCGAGCAGTTCGAGCCGCCCGGCGGGGATGCCTTGCTTCGCGCAACGCGCGAGGAAACCCGTGCGCCCGTCGGCGACGTCGAACGCGCGCGCCTTGAGCCGCAACACGCTGCCCGGCACGCCCGCGAGAATGCGCGACCACGCCGCGAGCACGGCGTCGTTGATCTTGTTGACGCGATTGAAACTGGCGAAGCGCGGCGGCCCCGCATTGCGCGCGGCGACGGCCGGTGCGTCGGGCGGCGGCGACCAGCAAAGCCGTCCGGACGGCAGCGCCAGCACGCGCTCGCTGTAGCGCTGCGCAAGCGACGGCGGACTCGACACCGCATCGCTGATCAGCACGTCGACCGCTTGCGTCCCGGTGCTGTGGAAATAGTCGAGCCACGTCGCCTGCACCGGCGCGGGCCGCCGCGCGAGCGCGCGCAGGCGATTGCCGGGGCTGTGCCCGCCCAATTCGACGAGCACGTCGATGCGGTCGGCGCGGATGCGCTCGCACAACGCCGCGTCGTCGAGTTCGTCGACGCGCTGCCAGGCGTCCGCCGCGGCACGAAAGCGCACGCAGCCCGCATCGTCGACGCCCCCGGCATCGTAGAGCACGTGCTGCGCGTCGCGACGATCGAAGCGTTCGAGCACGCGAAGAAAAAAATCGGCGACGAGCCCGGAGAAAAATCGCGGCGAAATCCAGCCGATGCGCAGTGGACGATCGGGGTCGGCATGCGGCATCCGCGCCGTCCAGCGCGGCGCGATGCGCGGCATGTGTTGTGCGGCCCAGGCGCGGTGCGCATCGGCGATCGCATCGGCCGACAGCGCCGGATCGTGCTGCATCGCGATCAGCAGCGCGCTGTGCGCGATCGCGTCGCCGGGCACGAGTTCGACGATGCGGCGATATTCCTCGACGGCTTGCGCCGCCTCGCCGCGCCCGGCCAGCAGGCTCGCGCGCAGCATGCGCGTGGCGCGATGCCACGGCACCGCGCGCAGCAGCGCATCGGCGGCGGCGAGCGCGGCATCGGGGCGGCCCTGTTGTTCGTGCAATCCGGCCATGCCGTAGGCGCGTTCGATGTCGTGCCGCGCACACACTTCCGCGTCGTTCGGCAACTCGCGCCGCAACTGCGAGAGCACGATGAACGCCGGCAGGGCCTGGCCGTACTGGCTGAACCGCATCGCCGTGTCGAGCGCAAGTCTTCTTTCACCGGTCAACGCGGGCAGAGGCGCACGCAGGCACCGGGCGATGCCGGCGAACTGCTGCGCGACGGCGGCAGCGGAAAGCCATTCGAGCAGCACTCGCGTCGACATCGTGCTCGGGGCGGCAGGCGTCGACGTGCTCATGCTGCGCGGGCCTACAAACCGAACCGCCCCGGCGAGAACGTCGCGGCGTCGAGCGCCGTATCGCCGCCGGCAAACAACTGCGCGACGAGCTCGCCGGTGGCCGCCGACATCGTCACGCCGAGCATGCTGTGGCCGGTCGCGAGCATGAGGTTCTTCCATTTCGCCGTGCGGCCGATGATCGGCAGATCGTCGTACGTCATCGGCCGCCAGCCATACCATTCCTCGATCACGGCGGGACCTTCCGGCTCGACCAGGTATTCGGCGGCGCCGCGCCGGAGCGCATCGAGCCGCGCGCGATTGAGCGAGGCGTCGTAACCGGCGAACTCCATCGTGCTGCCGAGGCGGTAGCCCGAATCCCAGCTCGTCACGCAGACGCTGCGCTCCCTCAGCGTCAGCGGAATGCGCGGCGCGCGCGCGGGCTGCGTGTAGGTGATCGAATAACCCTTGCCGGGCTGGATCGGGATGCGCAGGCCGAGTTGGCGCGCGAGTTGCGGCGACCACGAGCCGAGGGCGAAGACGACCTCGTCGGCGGCGAATTCCCCGCGATCGGTCAGCACGGCGTCGATGCGATCGCGGCCCTGGCGAAAACCCGTGATCGCGGTCGATTCGCGCACGTCGCCACCGAGCGCCTTGACCACGCGCGCGAGTTCCTCCGCATAGCGATCCGGACGCAGGCGCGTGTCGCCCGGATTCCAGTAGCCGCCAACGATCGAGTCGTTCAGCGCCGGCTCCATCGTGCGGCAGCGCGCTGCATCGATGCGCTGCATGACGATGCCGCAGTCGGCCAGCGTCTTCGGCAGAAAGCTCGCCGCCTCGAATGCGGCCTCGTCGCGATGCACGTAGATCGTGCCGCTTTCCGCGTACTCGCAGTCCAGCGTTTCGCGGCGCACGAGTTCGCCGAGCAGGTCGCGCGAGCGCAACAGCAGCGGGCCCTTCGCGCGCGCGAGGCGGTGGTAGTCGCGCCAGTTGCAGCGTCGCGCGAATTGCAGCATCCAGCCGAACAGCTCGAAGTCGAGACGCGGCGCGACGCGGAACGGCGCGTCCGGCGTCAGCATCCACTTCAACGCCTTGGCGACCGTGCCCGGCTGCGACAGCGGCGGCGCGTGGCTCGGCGTGATCGTGCCGCAGTTGCCGTGCGAGGAACCGCTGGCCAGCGTATTCCGCTCGAGGATCGTCACGCCACGGCCCGACTTGAGCAGGTAGTAGGCGCAGGCGAGGCCGATGATGCCGCCGCCGAGGATCAGGATGTCGTGCTTGCGAGGTTGCGATTCCATGCGCCAATTCTAGCTGCGCTTTGCCGTCATTCCCGCTTGACCAGCCCTTCGGCTGTTGCAAGCCGCCGGAGCGACGGCTGCAAGTCTCATTGCGTGGCGTCGCGCTTCCAGCCTTCCCAGCCCGGCCCGCGCACGAACTGCCCCGGTTTCGCCCCCGTGTGCTCGCCGCCCCTGAGCACCTGCACGCCGTTGACGAAGACGTCGCGCACGCCGGTCGCGTACTGCTGCGGCTGGTCGAAGGTCGCATGGTCGGCGATCGTCGCCGGATCGAAGATCACGATGTCGGCGTAGTCGCCCGGCTTCAGTTCGCCGCGATCGCGCAGCTTCAGGTTCTTCGCCGGCAGCGAAGTCAGGCGCCGGATCGCATCGGACAGCGTGGCGACCTTTTCCTCGCGCACATACTTGCCGAGCACGCGCGCGACATTGCCGTAGGCGCGCGGATGCGGCTGCGACTTGAGGAAATCACCCTCGGGCGCCTCCGAGCCTTCGTCCGAACCGAACGCCATCCACGGCAGCGCGACCGCCTGCCGGATGTTGTCCTCGGACATGAGGAAGTACACGGTGCCGACGCGGCTGCCGTCCTCGATCACGAGATCGATCGCGGTCTCGGCCGGCGTCTTTCCGCGCAGCTTCGCCACCTCGGCCAGCGTCTTGCCGGTCAGCGGCTTGAGCTTCGGATTCTTGAACGCGACCAGCAGGACGTTCTCCGGCTTGCCGGCGGCGAGCAGCAGGTTTTCCCATTGATCGGTCGGCGTGTTCATCTCGCGGATCACGCGCTGGCGCGTTTTCGCATCCTTCAAGCGCTTGATCCACTCGTCGAGTCCGCCTTCCTGTACCCACGGCGGCATCGCCGCGTCGAGCCCGGTGGCGCCGGCGGTATACGTGTACATGTCCGCGGAAATGTCGAGGCCCTGCTTGCGTGCCTGCTCGATCTTCGCGATCGCCTGCGCCTGTTTCGGCCAGTTGTCGCGACCCGCGGCTTTGAAGTGATAAACCTCGCCGTGCACGCCGGCTGCGCTGGCGATGCGGATCAACTCGTCGAGGCTTTCGAGAATGCGCGGCCCCTCGCTGCGCATGTGCGAGATGTAGCCGCCGCCGAACTCGCCCGCCGCCTTCGTGATCGCGATCAGCTCGTCGGTCTTCGCATAGAATGCCGGCGCGTAGATCAGCGAGGAACCGACGCCGAGCGCGCCCTCGCGCATCGCCGTGCGCGTGAGTTCCTGCATGTTGGCCAGTTCCCGCGCGCTCGGCGCGCGATCCGCATAGCCGACCTCGTGGATGCGCAACGTCGTCGCGCCGACGAACGAGGCGATGTTCGGCGAAATGCCGTGCGCGACGAGGGCTTGCATGCCTTCGCCGAAACCACTCCAGGTGACCGGGTGCTTGAGGTCGCCCTGCAGCTTTTCGGTTTCCTCGCGCATCTTCGGCGTCAGCGGCCCGAGCGATTCGCCCTCGCCGAACACTTCGAGCGTGACGCCCTGCTTGATGTCCGACATCGAGCGGCCGTCGTGGAACAACGCATCGCCCGCCCACGACAGCATGTTGATGAAGCCCGGCGCGACGGCGAGGCCCTGCGCATCGACCTCGTGCGCCGCATGCGCTCCGGCCAGGTCGCCGACCGCCGCGATGCGCTCGCCGCGCACGCCGACGTCGACCCGGCGCGGCGCAGCGCCGCTGCCGTCGTAGACCGTGCCGCGACGGACGATCAGGTCGTAGTCGGGCTGCGGCGGCTTCGTGGATGATTGGCAGGCGTCGAGAAGAAGCGCCAGAAGAAGTCCCGCAACGTTTGGTCGCAACATCGATTTCCCCCGACACTAGACGACAGAAGACCGCACTTCCCCGCTTTCCCCAAAGATGGGCGCACAGCCGGAACAATGCCCCGGCGATCCTTCGCGATCAGAGTCGAATGGGTCGGGCTCCGCATCACGGGTCTTTGAGCGAGCGTTGCTTCACTGAAGGTTTGCGTGCTGTCCGATGCCAGCAGCGGGCAGAACCCATGCGCAGCGCCTGGCGCCGTACAAGCTGGTCAAAACCGCTTCGATCGCCGTTGCTTCAGCATACCAGCTGCGAGTGCGCAGAAAAATCCTGTGAGCAAGACCATGGCATTGATTGAAAGCGTTGGCGCTGCAACAGGAATCGCACTCACCACCAACGTACCGGCTCCTACACGCGGACCGCCACCGCCATGGACCGGAGCCGCCCATGTCACTTGATATGTCCCCGCGCTCAGCGGACCAATCCACTGCACAGCCGGGTGGCAGGCGGAGCCGTAACCCACCGGAGTGATGACGATCTGCGCGCCATAGTAAAGCGGTTCATAGTCAATGCAGACCTGGTAATCCGGCAACGATGCTTCGATAGGTTGACCAGCCGTCGGATTCGGAGGCGAGAATACAATGGTCTGCAGAGCTTGCGCATATGACAGGCTCACCGGGGATAGCAGCATCGGGAAAATCAACTTCATCAATGCTTTCATGGTCGTTTCCTGTCCATCCGACCCTGGTTCTGAAGTGCTCGAGATTTTCTTGGTGGCGTCACATGGACTGAATATCTTTTGAATAGTTCAACAACGACATCAGATCCGCTTTCGTGGCCATCCGAACGACTCCACCCACGGAAGCAGGAAGCCTCAGGCCAGCGCGAGCAGTTGTTCCACCCGGCCCAGCACCGTATCGGCGTAGTCGGCGCCCTTGCCCTTCGCGACCAGCTTGCGATAGTCGGGGAACAGCGCGCGCAGCTCGTCGACGCTGTAGCAGCGCTCGATCTTGAGCGTGAAACGGAGCGCGGAGAGGCCGCCGAACATGCCGACCGATCCGACCGCGGTGTCGTTGAGCAGTTGCCGTGCCTGTTGCAGCGAGGTGACGCCTTGGCCGGCGACGAGCCTGGGCAACTCGACCTGCACCTCGGGGATCTCGATCAGGCCGAGCGCACGCAGTTCCTCCAGCGCGGCCGCGGTGGCTTCGTGGGTCTTGAACACATGGCTGAGGTCGGCGACGCTGCGCTCGCCGTTGGTTTCGATCAGCAGCGCACGCTGCTGCCAGGAAAGCCGATGCTCGCGCGAATCGATCTCGCGCCGGCCGGCTGCGGTCTTCTGTGGAACATGACTCGGCTGCATCGCTTGTCTCCCCCTCGACGGCCAGCGCGGGCGCGCGCCCCGGGCAGGTTCCGCCAAGGCTGAGCGCCGTTCGCATTATGTTGCGCAGTGCGGCCGGGCGTACAGTCGAGTCTGTGGAACGGCTCACGTTTCGGCGCATCGCACTTTCGTCGCAGGACAATGCCAGGTTCGTGCGTGGCCACGGCCGGCACCGCGCTTACCACTGCGTGCGCTGCGGCAGCAGGCCGCGCAGTTCCTGCTCGGTCAGATTGCGCCACTGGCCGACCCTGAGCGCACCGAGCTTGACGTTGACGATGCGCACGCGGCGCAATTGGGTGACGCGATAGCCGAACGCTTCGCTCATCAGGCGGATCTGCCGGTTCAGCCCTTGCGTGAGCACGATGCGGAAACCGAACTTGGCGATGCGCGCGGTCTTGCACGGTTTGGTCATCTGTCCGTGCACGCGCACACCTCGCGCGAGACCCGTGAGAAATTCCGGAGTCACGGGTTTGTTCACGCCGACCAGGTATTCCTTCTCGTGATTGTTCTCGGCGCGCAGGATCTCGTTGACGATGTCGCCGTTGCTGGTGAGCAGGATCAGGCCTTCGGAATCCTTGTCGAGGCGGCCGATCGGGAAGATACGCTCGGCGTGGTCGACGAAATCGACGATGTTGCCCTTGACCTCGTGCTCGGTCGTGCAGGTGATGCCGACCGGCTTGTTCAGCGCGATGTAGACGTGCTTGCGCCCGCGCGCGCCGGTGCGCCGCTGCAGCAGCGGCTGGCCGTCGATCAGCACCTCGTCGCCTTCCCCGACCTGGCTGCCGATGCCACCCGGCCGGCCGTTGAGGGTGACGCGCTTTTCCGCGATCAGCCGGTCGGCCTCGCGCCGCGAGCAGAAGCCGGTCTCGGCGATGAACTTGTTCAGGCGTGTGGAAGGCGCGGGAGTCGGCGCGGATTCGATGTCGTCGGAAGTCATGCTGCGAATAAGTGCCGCGACCGCATGCGGATGCAACGGGCAAAAGTGCTTCGGCTATTTCTTCGGCAGAGCGAACATCACGGCAGCTTCCGCGGTCTGCGCGATGAAGGTGAACGTCTCCTGCAGATACAGTCTCACCGTGGTGTCGGTGTGGCCGAGATAGCCGATCGAGATGTCCTGGCCGAGATGCAGATCGAAATCGCCGCCGCGCGTGGTGAGCACGACGCCGCCGTCGATGGCCGGACTCCAGATGATCTCCTTGTCCACCAGACCCTGCACGTGCTTCAACACCGGATAGCCGTCGTCGCTGGCGCCGTTGATCGCGGTGAACGGCTCGGCGCCCAGCAGCAGGGCGTAGGGGCCGTTGACTCCCGCGAGGCGCAGCTGGTTGACCGCGCGCGCGATCGCGTCGGGATAGGACTTCACATCCTTGGGCAACGTCGACACCGGATTGCTGGTGACCTGACGCAGGCCCTGGATGCCTGCCGCGGCATGGCCTTCGAACACGGCGCGATCCTCGGCGAACGCGATCCGGCGCGCCGCTTCCTTCAGCGGCGACCAGTCCGAATCCTGTGCGCCGCGATCCACCGCGTCGATCGCCTCGCGCGCGAGCTCGAACGCCGCGCGCAGCTGCACGAGCGGCTTGACCTCGCGCTGCGCGGCGACGACGCCGTCGTTCAGCGCCTTGATCGGCCGCTGGTGGCCGGTGCCGACCGCCGACAGTTCGGCGCCGCCCGGACCGTTCACGTCGACCACGCGCCGCGCCGCCAGATAGCGCTTCAGCGTACGCGCGGCTTCCTCCTCGATTTGCGCCCATGCTCCGCTGGAAACCGGGGCCAGTTCGCGATGAAGATTATTCATGGTCGTCTCCTTGTTTCAGGGAACCGATGGCGAGCGAGCCGTTCGCCGACGGCGATGAGGGCGGGGAAGATGCAGCGGCATCCGGCGCCGGACCCGGATTTTCGGCGCCGACATTGTCGAGGAACGTCGCGGACGGCACGAAGAACAACGTGCCGGTGACGGCGCGGCTGAAGTCCAGCAGGCGGTCGTAGTTGCCCGGCGGCGAACCGACGAACATGTTCTCCAGCATCTTCTCCGTGGTCGACGGCGATTTGGCGTAGCCGATGAAATAGGTGCCGAACTCGCCGCTGCCGATGTCGCCGAACGGCATGTTGTCGCGCAGGATCTCGAGCTCATTGCCGTTCTCGTCGACGATGCTCGTCAGCACGTTGTGCGCGTAGGGCGCCTTCTCGGCGTCCTTCTGCTCGATGTCGGACAGCTTCGTCCGGCCGATCATCTTCTCCTGCATCTCGACCGGAACCGCATTCCACTTGCCCAGATCGTGCAGGTACTTCTGCACGATGACATAGCTGCCGCCGGCGAACGCCGCGTCTTCGCCGCCGATCAGCGTCGCGGCGACCGCATCGTCGCCCTCGGGATTCTCGGTACCGTCGACGAAGCCGAGCAGGTCGCGATCGTCGAAGTACTTGAAGCCGTGCACTTCGTCGACGACCGAGACGGCGTCGCCGAGCCGGTCGATGATCTGTGCGGCGAGTTCGAAGCACATGTCCATGCGCGAAGCGCGGATGTGGAACAGGATGTCGCCCGGCGTCGAGACGGCGTGATGCACGCCGCGAATCTCGCGGAACGGATGCAACTCCCTCGGCCTCGGCGCGCCAAACAGGCGATCCCATGCGTCCGAGCCGAACCCGATGACGCAGGACAGCTGCGCCGTGCTGTCGCGGAAGCCCACGGCGCGCCGGAACGCCGCCGCATCGGCGCAGAAATCGCGCACCGCATCGCAACTCTCCCTACCCTCGTTCACGCGCACGACGAGGAATATCGCCGCGCTCGTCAATCCGGCAGAGACCGCCTGGCTTTGCACTGATGACACGGATCTCTCCTCGCCGGCCGCAACGAATTCGACTGCGCCTTGAAACGCGCCCGGCGATCTTATCACTCGTCAATTCGCAGCGGCCATGGCCCTCGATCGGGCCGGCCGCACCGACTCTTGGAAAAGGAAAAGCCCGCTTGGCTGCGGGCTTTTCCGAACAAAACACAAGGAGATGGTAGCTCTCAGAACGGAATCTCGTCGTCGTCGAAATTGTCGGCGGGCATCTGCGCCGGCGCGCTGCGCGGCGCGGGCGCGGACTGCGGGCCGCGCGCGGGGCCGCGTTCGCGTTGCGCGCCGCCACCGTATCCGCCACCTCCGCCGCCGCCATAACCGCCGCCCTCGCCACCGCCGCCTTCACGACCGCCGAGCATCTGCATTTCGTCGGCGATGACCTTGGTCGAGTAGCGCTTCTGGCCATCCTTCTCGTACTCGTCGGTGCGCAGCTTGCCCTCGACGTAGACCTGGCGGCCCTTCTTCAGGTACTCGCCGGCGATCTCGGCGAGGCGGCCGAAGAAGTCGACGCGATGCCACTCGGTGCGCTCCTGCTGCTCGCCGGTCTGCTTGTCCTTCCACGACTCGCTCGTGGCGATGCGGATCGAAGTGATCGCCGTGCCAGACGGCGTGTAGCGCGTTTCCGGATCGGCGCCGAGATTGCCCACCAGGATGACCTTGTTGATACCGCGTGCCATGTGCTTTCTTCTCCGATCCGGTGCGATTGCGCGAGGCAAATCATAGCACGCGTGGGCGCCGTCTTCGTCCGAAACCGCAGTCGCTCCGTGTACGAAAAAGCCGATGGGCCGATGCGGGCGACCGGTGATTTGGCGTTATCATGTCCCTGCCGCGGACGGATGCAGCGCGGACCATGCGGGGTAGCATGAACGATTTGGCGATCGATTTTCTCGTCGACTGGAATGCGCAATTGCCCGCGGACGCGCGCGCGCTCGCGGACCAGCTTTTCCCGCTGTTCTACGACGACCTGCGCCGCCTCGCCCAGCGCGAACGCCATCGCGTCGGCGCCGGCGCCACGATGCAGACGACCGCACTGGTCAACGAGGCCTACCTGAAGTTGCGCCGCGGGCAGGCGTGGGAGACCGACTCCCATTTCCTGCGCGCCGCAGCGCTGGCGATGCGTCACGCGCTGGTCAACCATGCCGAGGCGCGCCAAGCCGCCAAGCGCGGCGGCGGCGTGGAGGCATTGCCGTTGACCGCGGCGCTCGACGTGGCAACCGATTCGGACGCATCCATCCTGGCATTGAACGAAGCGCTCGGCCGGCTGGCGAAGGAATCGCTGCGTCTCGCCCAAGTCGTCGAGTGCCGCTATTTCGCCGGCTACAGCGACGTCGAGACCGCGCACGCGCTTGGCATCTCCGAGCGCAGCGTGCGCGGCGACTGGACGCTGGCGCGCGCGTGGCTGCATCGCGAGATGGCGCGATGACTCGCAACGCGAGGCGTCATGCCCGGCAATTCTACGGCGGGGCACCCTGCCCTGCCTTCGCCAGCGTCGCGCGTGCTTCGCGCAAATCGGCGCTTTCCGGCGAAACGCAGCGCTGATACGCCGCCACCGCCTTCTGCGCCCACTCGCGCGCGCCACCGGCATCGCCGGAAGCCAGTGCGGCTTCGGCCCGGATCTGCCACAGATACGGCTGCACGCGCATGTCGCGAAAACCCTCTACGTGCTCGAACATTTCCACCGCCTTTGCACTTGCTTCGGTCGCCGCGACAGCGTCCTTGCGCGCCAGCGCGAGGCGCGCCATGCCGGCGTGCGCCAGCGCAACGGGTGCAAGCCGACGCTCACGCGCTTGTGCGATCGTCTCCTGGAACTGAGTTTTGGCTCCATCGAGGTCACCCTGATCCAGCAGGAAGCGTCCCAATTGCACGCGAACGGAAAGCAGAAGCGAGTAGCCTGGTTCTCCGCGACCGAGCAGAGCCAGAGCTTCGTTCAATGTACGACGTGCGTCCTCGATGCGACCAGTACGTGCATAGGCATCACCGAGAGTTCGTTCGACGCGCGGAATCTCAATCGGATACTGAGTCTGGTGGCGATACGCGGCAAGCGCCGACTCCAGCAATGGAATCGCTTGCAGCAACTGTCCATCGCCAACCAAGCAATAACCCGTTTTTTCACGCACCAAGGCGACATCGTGATCGAACTCGTCTGTGGGTGCCAGCAATTTTGCCAGTTGCGCAAACAGTCGCAAGGCGCGCTCGCGGTCGCCGCCGAGACAAGCCGATTGCGCTTCAAATGATGCGGCAAACCAGTACTTGGCGTTTTTTTCGCCGTAGGTGCGACGCGCGATATCGGCAACCTTGGCAAGCACTTGCTGAGCGTCGGCGAAGTCGCCGTTCTGCATATGGGCCTGGGCGAGATTGCCGTACATCATCTGCGTCTCGGCATCATCGCGGTTGGGCAGGCGCTCATTTGTTTGCAAAGCACGACGATAAAAGGCAATCGCCTGCGTATTGTCCCCACGCGCCAGAAAAACATTCCCGTAGTCGTTGAGCGCAGTGGCATACGCCGGATCGTCGGGCGCAAAACGCGCATACATCTCCACGGATTTGAGCAACGCCTCCTCACGCTCCTTGCTTGCATCAGCGCGATTGACCAGTGCCTGGCCGCGCACCAGCCACCAGCGCGCGCGCAAGGCGGTCTGATCGAGCCCGGCACGGCGGATGGCTGCATCGGCTTCGTCCAGTGGTTTGGCCGCCGCCGCATAGTCGAGCCCGTGCACGGCATTACCCGCGTCCTGCAGCAACCCGCCGATCACGATCGGGCTATCCGCTCCGTAACGCGCACGTGCCAGTTCCATCTGCCGTGCGTGCAGTTGAGCGTAGCGATCCTTCTCGCCGAGCTCGCGCAGTATCACGGCCACTTCGTCAAGCATCTCGATTTGCAAATCGGGCTGCGTGGCGAATTCTTTTTCGATGCGATCGGCTGACGCCTCAAGCAACTCGCGAGCAGTGATCTGCCCACGCGGTTTGTCCGAAGCGATGCGCGGATCACTGGCCTTGAATATGCCGAGCAGGAAATTTTTCGCCGCTTCGGCGCGCACTGCCTGTTCCGCGGCACGGCGCGCTTGCCACGTCGTCGCGGCGATGCCCGCGGCAAGCGCAAGAACCAGCACCGCAGCCGCCGCGACAGCCCAGCGATAGCGTCGCAGCACGCGCCCGAACACGTACGTGCGCGCGCCTTCGCGCGCGAGCACGGGCTCGCGTGCCCGATGACGCAGCAAGTCGAGTTTGAGACCATTGACGGTGTCGTAGCGATGCGCGCTTTCGCGGCGCAGGCACTTGGCGACGATCGCATCGATATCGCCGCTCAGCACGCTCGCCGGCACGGGCGCGCCGGCCTTGTCGCGGACCACGCGGCTGGCCAACGGCGCCTCGCGCTCGAGCAGCGCCAGCGCCTGCGCCGAAGGCAGGCCGCTCTTGCGCAGCGGGCGCTCGCCGGCAAGCAATTCGAACAGCAGCACGCCGAGAGCGTACACATCGGTCGCCGTGGTCACCGGCTCGCCAGCCAGTTGTTCGGGCGCGGCATAGTCGAGCGTGAACGGCGCGACCGTCGCCGTCGCATCGGCGTTGTTCGCGGCAGCGGTATCGACCAGCTTGGCGATGCCGAAATCGAGCAGCTTGACCCTGCCCTCGGCGTCGACCAGCGTGTTGGCCGGCTTCAGGTCGCGATGGATGACGAGGTTGCGGTGCGCGTAGGCCACCGCATCGCAAACCTGCACGAACAGGTCGAGGCGTTCGTCGAATGTCGCCTTGCGTGCATTGCACCAGTCGAGCAACGACACGCCTTCGACGAACTCCATCACCGTGTACGGACGCCCATCCGGGGCGACACCGCCGTCGAGCAGGCGCGCGATGCCGGGATGGTCGAGCCTGGCGAGAATCTGTCGTTCGGCGTGGAAGCGTTGCAGTTCGCCGATCGCGTCGAAGCGCAGCAGCTTGAGCGCGCCGCGCTGGCTGAACCCGGCGTCGTGGCGCAGCGCGGCGTAGATCTCGCCCATGCCGCCGCGGCCAACCAGCCGCTCGATGCGCCAGACGCCGAGCAGCGTGCCCGCGGCGAGCGACGGTGCGATCGCCGCCGTGTCCGCGTTTGCGGCCTCCGCAGCAAGCGGTGGCGTGTCAAGCACACCCTCGCCGGTATGCGCGTGCAGCAGTTCCCCGACCTCGCGAAGCAACCCCCCATCGCTGCCGCAGGTGCGCGCGAGCCACGCCGTGCGCTCCGCTTCCGGCAGTGCCAGCGCTTGTGCGAACAACAGTTCCAGCCGCTGCCAACGTTCGCGTTGCACGATCTTCCCCAGTCGTGACCCCAATCGCGATGGTGCGCTTTTCCGCATGACTTGCAAGTGACGGTCGCGTCGCAATGCGTTGCCGGATTCGGCGCCGTTTCCTGTATCCGAGTGGCAGGCGGCCGGCGGAGGCCTCGTCAGTGCGTGGGCCACCATCGCCGTCGCGACCGCTGCGCGCAGGAAAAACGCACGTTCGCTTTCAACGACGAGTCATCACTTATGGAGGTAGCACCGTGAAGTATTTTGTTTTCGGCCTTGTCGCAATGCTCGGCTTGCTCTCGGCACCCGCCATTGCCCAGAACCTGATCGTCAACGGCGGCTTCGAGAATGAACCGAACTACAGTGGCTCCATCGGCTATTCGGTGTTCACCGGATCACAGATTCCCGGATGGACAGTCGAGCCCGGCACGGCAGTCACAATGCACAACAACACCATCTATCCGTTCATCTCAGGGACGTACAGCGTGAACACCGACGGCGAGGGCAGCTTCGGGAACAATGCCAACTTCTACCAGGACTTCGCGAGCGTCAACGGACAGCAATATCAGCTCGACTACGATTGGCAGTTGTGGACGGCGAACGCGGTCCCGCACCTCGATGTGAGCGTGACCGACACCGTCACGAGCGTCGTGCTGTATTCGGGAAATTTCGCCGCAGCAGCGGGAACCCATCATGTGACCGCGCTGTTCGCGGGCAGCGGCAATCCGCTGCGGCTGCGAGTGCGCGAAAACCCGCAGTCTGGAATCAATGACAACACGTTCATCGTCGACAATTTCGCCGTCACCCTCGCCAGTTCGACGCAACTCGGCGGTGCCAACTCGGCACCGACGCTCTCGCAATGGGCCGTGACCCTTTTGGTCTGCGCGCTTGCGTGGATGGGGGTAACCAGAGTGCGTCGCGCCCGCGGCAGCAAATAGCGGCCGCGACACAGTCGATCGAAAAAAAAAGCGGCCTGTGGGCCGCTTTTTTTGTACCCGCATTCCAACTGCTGGTCGGCGTGCTGCGGACCGTCACTTGCATTCCGGTAGAGCCCCTTTTCTCCGATCTGCAAAAGCGTCGGAACAGATCCCGTGCGCGTTGCCGGATTTCGCGCCGTTTCCTGTAACCACCAAGGCATCAGGGCTCCATTTCGGGGAAGCGAACCATGAAACGGCTGAATTTCTTCCTGCCTGGCATCCTCGGCCTCGTGCTCTGCGCCAGCACGCACGCGGCAGAGCCTTACGGAAAGATCGGCGAGAAATATGCGGCGCTCGGCGGTCACGGCAGCGCGCTGGGCGCTCCGATCGGCAACGAGGCCAATGCGCCGTTCGGCGGGCGCTTCCACGACTTCAGGATGGGTTCGATCTACTGGCATCCGCAGATCGGGCAAGCCTTTGAGGTATTCGGCGCCATCGGCGGCAAGTTCCACCAACTCGGCAACGCGCAATTCGGTTATCCGATCACGGATGAAAGCACGACTCCCGACCGGCGCGGCCGCTACAACCATTTCCGCTCCGTGCAACTGCCCGGCAAGCCCGAGTCGTCGATCTACTGGACGCCGGAAACCGGGGCGCACGAAATCCACGGCCTGATTCGTGATGCGTGGGCGAAAAGCGGTTGGGAACGCGGCGAACTCGGCTATCCGACCAGCGACGAATTCCAGGACGGCGCGTTCCGCCGCAGCAATTTCGAGCACGGCTACATCCAGTGGTCGCAGCAGACCGGCGCACGCATCGTCAAGGCGGGTGCGGCGATCACCTCGCAGGCGCCGCCGAAAACGTTCGGCACGCTGCTCGTCAACGGCATGGAGGTGTCGGTCAAGGGCCGCGTCGTTGCCGGCGATCCGCTGTTCCTCAGCGAGAACGCCGCCTGCGGCCAGTGGAAGGCGCATCTCGGCGAACTCAACGCGTGGGTACAAGGCCAGGCGATTGCGCGCATCAATGCGCTCATCGCAGCCAAGCTGCATCGAACCGACGTCGGTGTCCGCACGTCCGGCACGCATGTCAATTTCAGCGCGGCGTGCAGTTTCCGCGCAGAAGTCGCGACGGCCTGCCAGAACAGCATCACGCTGCGCCTGCTGCTGCCGGGCAATTCGTTCCAGGCCTACCTGATGACCCCGGTCACTGCGAAAGACGGCGTGTTCGGCGATTCCGATCCGAAATTCATCGTGCGCGCCGACTTCGACGTGACGACGAGCGTGCGGATTCCGACGACGCCGGGCGGCACGCTCAGCCTCGGGCCGTCCAATATCCGCATCCTCAACGCCAGACTCGAATCGCACAATGTGACGGCTGATTTCATCAAGGCAGCCGTCGAAATCGGCTCGCAATTCTTCACCGGCAAGGACATCCTTGACACGTTGCTGCAAGACCGCATGTTCAAGTTCGACTCGGTCGGCGCTTCGCTCGGCAAGCTCTCGCCCGCACTGCACTCGATCCCGTCCAACTACCACATCGATGCCTGCATGCGCAGCCCGGACGTGTTCCGTCTCGACGGCACCGATGTCGTGGATCGCGGCCCCGTCGTCCACTGATCTTGCTTCGATGATGCGATGGCCCGCCCGCAGACAAGCACAATGCATGAAGCCATACGCGTTCGCGCCCGAGCAGACCGGGCTGGTTGCCGTCCGTCGTTTCCGCGCGCTCGTCGCGGGAAAGACGGGTGATCGGACTATTGCACTATCGGCAACTCGATGTAGCTCGCGTTCGCGCCGCCGCGATACACGCGCTGCGTCGCCTTGACGTAGTCGCCCGGCTTGGCGAAGAAGATATTCGGCACGAAGGTCTGCGGATTGCGGTCGTAGAGCGGAAACCAGCTCGACTGCACCTGCACCATGATGCGATGGCCCGGCCCGAACACGTGGTTCGCGGTCGGCAGGCCGAACTTGTAGACCAGCGGCTGGTTCGCGGCGATCGCCTCGGGCTTTTCGAAGCTGGTGCGGTAGCGGCCGCGGAAGATGTCCATCGAAATGCCGAGTTCGTAGCCGCCCATTTCGGGACGCGACGGCACGGTGCCGGGATACACGTCGATCAGTTTGACGACCCAGTCGCTGTCCGTGCCGCTGGTCGAGGCGACGAGATGCACCTGCGGCGCACCGCCGATATGCAGCGGCTGCTTCAGCGGTTCGCTGGTCCAGGTCAGCACGTCGGGCCGCCCGTCGACGAAACGCTGGTCGACCACGAGCCAGCGTTTCCACGCATCGCCGTCGGCGAAATGCACGGGCCGCGGCTGGTACGGCACGGGCTTGGCCGGGTCGGAGACGTATTCGTCGTAGTCGGTGTGTATTCCGGTTTGAACGAGAACCGGATCTATCGAAAGTTTGAAGTTCTCCATCAGATACAGCAGCTTCGGTTTCGCCGCGCAGCCGTCGGCACAACTCAGCGGCCACGAGGCATAGCGGTCCCAGTGATTCTCGCCGGTGTTGTAGATGTATACCGGCGGCGTATCGACCTTGGGCGCACCGTCGACGAGGTACTGGTCGAAGAACGGCTTGAGCACGTCGCGACGGAACTGCAGCGCGGTGTCGCCGTCCCACTGCAGCGGTCCAAGCGAGGTACCGTCGTAGTTGACCTGGCTGTGCCGCCACGGCCCCATGACGAGGAAGTTCTTGTCGTTGTGCTCGTCCTTCGTTTCCAGCGCGGGATAGCAGTGGATCGCGCCCCACATGTCCTCCTGGTCCCACAGGCCCTGCAGCCACATCGTCGGCACCTTGAGCGGCGTTTTTTCCATCACCTTGTCCAGCGCCTGCGCGCTCCAGAATCCGTCGTAGGCCGGATGCTCGGTGATCTTGCGCCAGAAGCCGAGCTGGTCGAGGCCGGCCGCGCGCGCGAAATCGCCCGCGGAGCCGGCGCGAAGGAAATTGTCGTAGTCGTCGAAACCTTCGCGCACGATCTTCTTGCCGTCGCCACGCGCGGTGGTCTGGCCCGAGATGTAGTCGAAATTGGTCTGCCGGAACGCGCCGTAGTGGAACCAGTCGTCGCCCATCCAGCCGTCGACCATCGGGCTCTCGGGCGCGGCGACTTTCAACGCCGGATGCGGATTCACGAGCGCCATCACGACCGTGAAGCCCTCGTACGACGAGCCGAGCATGCCGACCCTGCCGTTCGATTCCTTGACGTTCTTGACCAGCCAGTCGATCGTGTCGTACGCGTCGGTGGAATGATCGACCTTGCTGTTGTTCAACGGCCCGATCAGCGGCCGCGTCATCACGTAGTCGCCCTCGGAGCCGTGCTTGCCGCGCACGTCCTGGAACACGCGGATGTAGCCGGCCTGGACGAACACCTCGTCGCCCTGCGGCAGCGAACCCAGCATGCTGCCGCTGACCTCGCGCTCGGCGCGCTTGGCCGCGTTGTACGGCGTGCGCGTCAGGATCATCGGCGCATTGTGCGCGCCCTTCGGAACCATGATGACCGTGTACAGCTTGGTGCCATCGCGCATCGGGATCATCGCCACGCGCCTGACGTAGTCGTAGTTCTGCGTCGGCACGGCGAAGCTTTTCGGAATGTCCGGCGCCAGCGGCGGCGTGTCGGCCTGCGTCGTAACCGTGGCGAGAAGAAATGGAAGCACAGCCAGACAAGCGGAACGGATCGGATTCATCGCAGGGCCTCGGTGCGGAAATGACCCGCGATACTAGACGGGAACCCGCCGCGCGCATAGCGCCAAAAGTCAGGCTCGGCGATGCGCCAAATGCTGCGACCCGGCCTGCCGCTGCTGCACGATCTCGGCGGCGATCTGTGCGGCCAGGCGCGCGTTGTCGAGCACGAGCGCGATGTTCGCCGCGAGCGAACGCCCCTGGGTCAGCTCGAACAGGCGCTGCAGCAGGAACGGCGTCACCGCCTTGGCGGCGATGCCCTGGCGCGCCGCGTCGGCCAGCGCCTGCTCGATGACGGGCACGATCACTTCGCGTGGAATCTCGGCTTCGCGCGGAATCGGATTGGCGACGAGTTGCCCGCCGGGCAGGCCCAGGCGCACGCGCATGAGGTGGGCGGCCGCGATCTCGCCGGCGCCGTCCATGCGCAACGGCGCGGCCAGCCCCGACGAGCGCGACCAGAACGCCGGGAATTCCTGCTGCCCTACCGCGATCACGGGCACGCCGAGCGTCTCCAGCACTTCCAGCGTCTTCGGCAGGTCGAGGATGGCCTTGGCCCCGGCGCTGACCACGGTGACGCGCGTCTGCGCGAGTTCGTGCAGGTCGGCGGAAATGTCGAACGAGGACTCCGCACCGCGGTGCACGCCGCCGATGCCGCCGGTGGCGAACACGTCGATGCCGGCGAGCGCGGCCGCGATCATCGTCGCCGCGACCGTGGTCGCGCCGGTGCGGCCGTTGGCCAGACAGACCGCGAGATCGGCGCGCGACAGTTTCATCGCCTCGCGCGCGCGGCCCAGCGCCTCGAGTTCGGCGTCCGAGAGACCGATGCGGATGCGCCCGGCCATCACCGCGATCGTCGCCGGCACCGCGCCCGCGGCGCGCACCCGCTGCTCGACGCGCCGCGCGGTCTCGACGTTCTGCGGAAACGGCATGCCGTGCGTGATGATGGTCGACTCGAGCGCGACCAGCGGCCGCGCGTCGGCGCGCGCGCGCTGCACTTCGTCGGAGAAAATCAAGGGAAAGTCAGCAGGCATGGTTAACGATACCTCGCCGCCTGCCGCTCGAACAGCGCCGCGCCACAACCGTTATGATCCCTTCACCGCTCCGATACGAGGCCGCCATGACGATCCGCCCGCGCAAGATGCCGCTCTCCGTATGCTTCGCCCTCGCCTGCGCCTTCGCCGTACCGGCAGGATGGGCCGACACGCCCGCCGCCGCGCTGCCGACCGCGCAGGTGGATAGCGCGGTCAACGCGATCCTCGCACGCACCGGCATCCCATCGGCCTCGATCGCGCTGGTGCGCGACCACGCCATCGTCTACGCGCAGGCCTACGGTTGCGCGCAACTGGATCCGTGCCGCCGCGCAACGCCCGCGATGCGCTATGCGATCGGCTCGATCAGCAAGGAATTCACCGCGACGGCGCTGCTGTTGTTGCAGGAACAAGGCAAACTCGCCATCGACGATACGGCCGGCAAATGGGTGGTCGGCCTCCCCGCATCAAACGCCAGCATCCGCTCGCTGCTGTCGCACACCTCCGGCGTGCGCGATTACTGGCCGCAGGATTACGACCCGCCTGAAATGCTCAAGCCGATTGCGCCCAAGAACATCATCTTGCGCTGGGCCAGCCAGCCGCTCGATTTCCCGACCGGTACCGCCTGGCAATACAGCAACACCGGCTACACCATCGCCGGCCTGATCGCGGAGAAGGCCGCCGGCAAGCCGCTGTTCGAGTTCATGCGCGAACACATCTTCGAACCGCTGGCGATGCAGACCGTGTACGACTTCGACGCCGCGCCGCTGCCGCCCGACGACGCCGTCGGCTACATGCGCTACGGACTCGGGCCGCTGCGTGCGTCGGCGAAGGAAGGCCGCGGCTGGCTGTTCGCCGCCGGCCAGCTCGCGATGACCGCGTCGGACCTCGCGCGCTGGGACATTTCCCTGATCGATCAGCGCGTGCTGAACGCCGCCGGCTATCGCGACCTCACCGGCGAAATCCGCCTCGCCAACGGCGCCGGTTCGCAATACGCGCTCGGCCTCGACGTGAAGCTGCGTTCGGGCCAGCGCGAGCTGTCGCACGGCGGTGAAGTCGGCGGCTTCACCGCGACGAACGTGATCCTGCCCGAGCAGGGGCTGGCCGTGGTCGTGCTCACCAATCAGGATGCGACCGGCGCTTCCGGCCAGATCGCCGAGAGTCTCGAAAAAATTCTGCTCGCGCAGGCACTGCCGGTCGATGCCACTGCGCTGACCGAAGCCCAGCGCATCTTCGGCGAACTGCAAAACGGCAAGATCGACGCGGCGCGCCTCACCTCCAATGCAAAGAGCTACTTCACCGCGCAGGCGCTGGCCGATTTCCGCGCCGGTCTGGCCCCGCTCGGCAAGCCGAAGTCGTTCGAGGCCGCGGGCTACCAGCTGCGCGGCGGCCTCGTCACGCGCCGGTACAAGGCCGGCTTCGCGCACAAGGATTTGAACATCGTCGTGCGCTCCACGCCGGAAGGGCTGATCGAGCAGTACACGTTGAGCGCGGAATAGAGCGGCGCCTCAGCGATACCCCGCCGCCTGCAGCTCGAACAATTCGGCGTAGTGTCCCTGCCGCGCGAGCAATTCCTCGTGCGTACCGGCTTCGATGATGCGCCCGTGTTCGAGCACGACGATGCGGTCGGCCATGCGCACGGTCGAGAAGCGGTGCGAGATGATGACCGCGCTCTTGCGTTCGGCCAGATCCTTGAAGCGCTGGAACACGGCGAACTCCGCACGCGCATCGAGCGCCGCGGTCGGCTCGTCGAGGATCAGCAGCTGCGCATCGCGCATGTAGGCGCGCGCGATCGCGATCTTCTGCCACTCGCCGCCGGACAATTCCACACCGTCGCGGAACAGCTTGCCGAGCATCTGAGCGTAGCCCTTGGGCAGCTTCGCGATCACGCCGTCGGCGAGGCCGCTTTGCGCCGCGGCGGCGATGCGCCCGGCGTCGTCGCGGCCCTCGATGCGGCCGACGGCGATGTTGTCGGACGCGGTGAAGTAGTAGCGCACGAAGTCCTGGAAGATCACGCCGATGTTCGCGCGCAGGTCTTCGAGCGCGTATTCGCGCAGATCGCGGCCGTCGAGCAGGATGCGGCCTTCGTCGGGCTCGTACAGGCGCGCGAGCAGCTTCACGATCGTCGTCTTGCCCGCGCCGTTCTCGCCGACGAGCGCGATGACCTCGCCCGCGCGCAGAGTGAAGTCGAGATGGCGCACGGCCCAGCGCTCGGCGCCCGGGTAGCGGAAGCCGACGTTCTCGAAGGCGAAGCCCTCGCGGATCGGCTTCGGAAACGGCAGCGGCTTTTCCGGCGAGACGATCTCGGGTTCGATCTCGAAGAACGAAAACAGGTCGTCGAGATACAAAGCCTGCCCGGCGACGTTGGAGAATCCGTAAAGCAGACCTTCGAGCAGGCCACGCAGGCGGCGGAACGAGGCCGAAAGAAACGTCAGGTCGCCGATCGTGAACGTGCCGTTGACCGTGCGCCAGGCGATCAGCGCGTAGGCCGAGTAGTAGCCGATCGTGCCGACCGTCGTGAACACCCCGCCCCAACCGGCGCGGCGCAGCGCGATGCCGCGGTTCGCGCGGTAGATCGCCTGCGACAAGGTCTTGTAGCGTTCGACGAGGAACGTGGACAGGCCGAAGCTCTTGACCTCCTTCGCCATCGTCGCGCTCGCGCCGACCATGCGCAGGTAGTCGAGTTCGCGCCGCTCGGGCGTCCACTGGTAGTTGACCGCGTAGCTTTCCGCGTTGAAATGCAGCTCGCTGACGAACACCGGCACGAGTGCGACGAACAGCAGCACGATCAGCCACGGCGTGTACACGAGCAGGCCGATCGCGAAGCTGACGATCGTGACCACGTCCTGCGCCTGGCCGAGCAGTTGCGACATCAGCGCGTTGCGCATCGCGACCTGGCGGCGCGCGCGGTCGAGGCGGTCCTGCAGGTCGGCGTCCTCGAAGTCCTCGAGGTCGAGCGAGGCCGCGTGCTCCATCAGGCGCACGGAAGTCGCGTTCGTGTACAGCTCGCCGAGCAGCGAATCGACCAGCGAAACGATGCGGCCGAGGATGTCGGCGGCGACCGCGAGCGCGAATTCGATCCCGAGCAGCCACCACAGGCGATGCAGCTCGCCGTTCGCGAAGCGCGTGGCCAGATCCGCCTGCCCGCCGGCCTGCACGAAACGGGCGACTTCGTCGACGATCAGCTTGCCGACATACAGCGTGACGACCGGCAGCAGCGCGCGCAGCAACCGCAACGCGACCGTGGCGATGCTGAGCCGCCGGCTCGTCTGCCAGATGCTGCGCAGGTACGGCGGCACGTTGCGCAGCGCGGCGAGGCGCTCGCGCAGATTCTGTTTCGGCGGCGGCTCGGCGAAATGCCCGCGCGCCGTCCCGGCACCCCGGCCGCGCGT
The DNA here is from genome assembly GCA_018240505.1 of Pseudomonadota bacterium. GTDB lineage: Bacteria > Pseudomonadota > Gammaproteobacteria > Xanthomonadales > Rhodanobacteraceae > Rudaea. The sequence goes on along the minus strand of JAFEFQ010000249.1, from coordinate 15,248 downwards.
GGCGCGTCCGCCCATCTCGTATTGCTTAGGCATGCGCCGAGAATAATGCGCAGCCGGCGGCACGAACAGCCCCGTTCGCCTGCTACACTTCGGCCAAAATATCGTTGCCTTCCGCCATGTCCAGCGTTCGCGTCCTGCCTCCCGAATCCACCGTTTTCCGCTTCGCCGACGCCCAGGCGCTCGCCGCGCCGGGCATGGCCCAGGTCAACGCATTGATCCGCGCGCGGCTCGCCTCCGACGTGGTGCTGATCAACCAGATCGCCGAGCACATCATCGGAGGCGGCGGGAAGCGGCTCAGACCGATGCTGCACCTGCTCGCCGCGCAGGCGGCGGGCTATGCCGGCAAGGATCACGTGCAACTCGCCGCAGTGATCGAATTCATCCACACTTCCACCTTGCTGCACGATGATGTCGTGGATGAGTCCGATCTGCGTCGCGGGCGCAAGACCGCGAACGCGCTCTGGGGCAACGCGGCCAGCGTGCTGGTCGGCGACTTTCTCTACTCGCGCTCGTTCCAGCTCATGGTCGAGCTCGACTCGATGCCGGTGATGCGCATCCTCGCCGACACGACCAACCGCATCGCCGAGGGCGAGGTGCTGCAGCTGCTCAATATCCACAATCCAGACACCGACGAGGCCGCATACCTGCGCGTGATCGAGCGCAAGACCGCCGTGCTGTTCGCCGCGGCGACGCGTCTCGGCGGCGTGCTCGCGGGCGTGCCGGCCGCGCAGGAGCAGGCGCTGTACGACTACGGCATGCAACTGGGCTACGCGTTCCAGATCGCCGACGACGTGCTCGACTACGTCTCCGACGCGGGCACGCTCGGCAAGAACATCGGCGACGACCTCGCCGAAGGCAAGGCGACGCTGCCGCTGATCTACGCGATCGAGCGCGCGCCGCAGGCGCAGGCAGCAAGCCTCAGGCGCGCGATCGAAACCGGCGGCCTCGACTCGCTCGACAACATCGTCGCCGCGATTCGCGACACCGGCGCGATCGAACGCGCGCGCGCGCTGGCGCAGAAGTACGCCCATGCGGCGAAGGCGTCGCTGCACGCATTGCCGCCGTCGCCGGCGCGCGAGGCCCTCGCGGCGCTCGCCGACTACGCCTTGCAGCGCGATCATTGAATCCGGAGCCGTCGATGGCGCGTCCGCACCAGCGGGACGCGCCCTCCGGGTGCGCAACCCGCGCGACCTTCTACTTCACCGCAAACGTCTCGCTGAAGAATTCGTGCATCTGCGCAAACGCGCGCCTGGCCGTGCGCGCGTCGTACTTGCAGCCCGGAACCTTGCCGTCGGCCGTGGGAATCGCGAAGCAATGCACGGCGCCGCCGTAGCTGAGGAACTGCCAGTCGACGCTGGCGTCGCGCATTTCCTGCTCGAACGCGACGATCGATTCCTGCGAGACGAACTTGTCGTCGCCACCGTTGAGCGCTAGCACCTTGGCCTTGATGTTCTTCGCCAGCGCCGGATCGTCGGTGGCCAGATTGCCGTGGAACGAGACGACGCCCTGCACGTCGGCGCCGCTGCGCGCGAGGTCGAGCGTGGTCGCGCCGCCGAAGCAAAAGCCTATCGCGCCCCAATGCCTGCCGTCGAGCGGCGCCTTGGCGTCCTGCGCCTTGAGCTGGGCCAGCGCCGCATTGATGCGCGCGCGCAGCTCGCCGCGGTGCGCATACATGTTCTTCGCCGCCGCACCGGCTTCCTCCGCGTTCTTCGGCCGCGTATCGACACCGTAGACGTCGGCGACGAGGATCACGTAGTCCTTGCCGGCGATCTGTTTGGCCAGCGCGATATTGTCGGCGTTGATGCCGAGCCAGTCCGGGGTCATGACGATGCCCGGTCGCGGCGATTTCACCGCGTCGTCGTAGACGAGCACGCTCTGCATCTTCTTGCCGTCAACCTCGTAGTCGAGATTCTTCGTCAACGTCGCGGCGTGCGCGGCGTTCGCCGCGAGGCAGGACCACAGGCAAAGCGAAAGCAGTCGTTTCATCGCAAGACTCCTCGAGGCAGGGGATGGAAAAATCGGCGTCCAGGCGCACGCCGACCGTTTTGCCATGATAGCGCGGCCGCGGCACGCTCCTCGTCATGACGTTTGCTACACTCCGCGCATCCCGCAACCGCCACGAGGCCGCCATGCTCAAGTCCCGCCTGCTCGCCGCCGCTTCCGCCCTGACCCTTTGCGCACTCGCCTTCGCCCACGACAACACGAAGCCGGACGACGCGATCGAGTACCGCCAGGGCCTGATGACCGTGATCGGCTGGAACTTCGGCCCGCTAGGCGCAATGGTCAAGGGCAAGCACCCGTTCGACGCGGCCGATTTTGCCAAGCATTCCGGACGCATCGCCAACCTGAGCGACCAGCTCCTCGAAGGCTTCACCAAGGGCTCGGACAAGGGCAAGACCGAAGCCAAGTCCGAGATCTGGGCGAACTGGGACGACTTCCAATCCAAGGCCAAGGACCTCGACACGCAGGCCAAGCTGCTCGCCGAAGTCGCCAAGGCCAACGACGAGGCCAGGGACAAGGAGCAGTTCAAGAAGGTCGCCGAGGCCTGCAAGGCCTGCCACGACAAGTACAAGAAAGATTAGGCCGGCGGAGCCGGCCTAATCTGCCGCCGCTGGAGCGGACCTGTGGCCGCTCAACGCCGGCATCATTGGCCTTGAGTGGTCAGCGCCAGTACCAATGCTGCCACGACCACAAATAGCGCAAGCGCCCATCCGTTGCTGGCGAAACGCATCGGCGCCGGCGCATCGGCGCGCTTGCGCCCGGTGATCATCGGCGTGACCAGATCGTCGTGCTTGAGCAGCCGGTGCAGCAACACGGCGACGATGTGCAGGACAATGAGGACCAGCAGCGCGCTCTCGCCAAGGTGGTGCACTTTCGTCGCGAGCTTCACCGTCGCGTTCGACACGGCGTCGACGAACGGGCCGTCCTCGTCGATGCCGTCGCTCGCGAACAGGCCGCTGAGCGCCTGCACGAGCACGCAGGCCAGCATCGCCACGACCGACCAGCCGCCGAGCGGGTTGTGGCCGATGCGCGCCGGCGCCGTAGCCGAAAACGTCGCCCTGACATAGTCCGCGACCGCGCGCGGCCCGCGCACGAAATCGGCGAAGCGGCTGGTCTGCGAGCCGGCGAAGCCCCACAGCACGCGGAACACGATCAGCGCCAGCGTCGCCCAGCCGAAGCGGTAATGCCATTGCATCGACAGGAAGCCGAACTCGGCCGTGGCGAACTGCAGCGCGATCAGCACGACCAGCGCCCAGTGGAACAAGCGCGTCGGCAAGTCCCAGACGCGTACGCATTTCTCTTCCGTGTTCATCGTGTCGCTCAATTCAGGTAGGCCGGAAACTTCGGCAGCGCGGCAAAGTCGGCGGGATCGTGCTGGATGACGAAACGCGCGTGCAGGTTCCCGACGATGGTTTCGATGCGGTCCATGTAGGCCAGCGTGTCGGCGCGGCTGTCGTTGAACGCCGGCACGCGGCGGAACTGGCGGCTTTCGCGCGCGTGGTACAGATCGCCGGACAGGATCACCACGCCGGCCTTCTTCAGGCGCAACAACAGCACCTGATGGCCGGGCGTGTGGCCGGGCGCGCGCAGGATCAGCACGCGGCCGTCGCCGAACACGTCATGGTCGCGCTCGATCACCTGCTTGTTCGCCGACTCGTAGACGCTGAACGTGGCCGGATCGACGCCGGCCGGCGTCGGCGTCGCACTCGCCCAGGCGATCTCCTTCGCATTCATCAGGAACGTCGATCGGCCGAACAGGTTCGCGTTGCCGGTATGGTCGGCATGCAGGTGCGAGAACGCGACGAAGTCGACGCCGGCCGGCGTCAGGCCGATCGCCTGCAACTGGTCGACGAGGCGCACGCTCACGCTCAGATGCGTGCCGGCCTCGTCGACGCCGCCTTTGGCATCGGCGTACCTGTCGCCGAGTCCCGCATCCCAGAGCAATACGCCGCGCCGATGACGGATCACGAAGCACGGCGCGCTCATCGTGCGCGGCCTGCCGTCGTATTCGCCGGTGTCGGAATAACCGCCGAAGCTGCTCTCGTCGATGCGCCCGCAATCGAGCGCGTACAGCCGCACTTCGTCGGCGGCCAGCGTGTCGGCGGCCTTCGGTTGCGGCGCCGAAACGATCGCCTTGCCCGATGGCGGCGCAGCCGCCGATGCGCAGGCCGCGAATGCAAACAGCATCCAAACCGGAACCCGCTGCCAAACGGTCATGCGCAACACTCCCGTATCAGCGCCCGCCCAGCGCGCCCGCTTATGCGACCGCGAACGGGCCGGCGAGTTCACGCGACGCCCATGCCCTCGATCTGCGCGATCGCCGCGGGATCGAATCCGGCTAGACGGGCGAACTCGCGGCCGCGTTCGGCGTAGTCGCGGAACTGGTCGAAGCTCGGCGCGCCGGGCGAAAGCAGAATCGCCCCGTGCTCGCGCGTCAGCGCGCGCGCGCGAGCGAGCGCCTCGGCCAGCGTGTGCGTTGCGGCCAACTCGAATCCACGGCCCTCGACCGCGACCAAGGCCGCGGCGATCGTGTCGCCGTTCGCGCCCATCGTGACGATCGCATGCGGCGGATGCCGCGCAACGAAGTCGACAAACGGAGTCCAGTCCAGTCCGCGATCGTGACCGCCGACGAGGATGGTCGCGCGCTGCGTGCCGACGCTGCGCAGCGCCTCGATCGCCGCGTACGGCGTGGTCGAGATGCTGTCGTTGACGTAGTCGATGCCGTCGCGCACGCCGAGGCGCTGCAGTCGATGCGGCAGCGGCTTGAATGTGGCGACATGCCGCGCCAGCGCCCCCGCGTCCTCGCCGGCCGCCTCGATCGCGGCGAGCGCCGCGCAGACGTTGAGTGCGTTGTGCTCCCCCGGCAGAGGAATTTCCTCACGCGCAAGCACCTGCTCGTTGCCCCGCCACACCGCGCAATCGCGCAGATGCCATCCTTCGAAGTGGTTGAACGCGTAACGAAGGTCCCAGTCCTTCACCGCCGCCAGTCGCTTCTGCCGCGCATTGAAAACGACGCGCTGCGCATCGTTCGCGATGCGCAGCTTGTCGGCGGCGTAGTTCTCGCCGGTGACGTGCCAGTCGAGGTGTTCCTCGTAGAGATTGTTGATCAGCGCGACCGTCGGCGCTCCCGCGAAATCGCGCGCCTGGAAACTCGACAGCTCGATCACCCACCAGTCCGGCTCCTGCGCCGGCTCGAGCAGGTCGAGCAACGGCAGGCCGATGTTGCCCGCGAGCGCCGTCAGCTTGCCGCCCTTGCGCAGCAGATGCGCGATCAATGCGGCGACGGTGCTTTTGCCCTTGGTACCGGTGACACAGATGGTTTTCGCGTCCGCGTGCTCGGCGAACCAGATCGCCGCTCCCGAGGTGAACCGCACGCCGGCGTGTTCCGCGGAGAGATGGGGTTCGCGATAGGGGCTGATGCCGGGCGACTTGATGACGATGTCGAAGGCCGCCAGCGCGGCCTCGTCGACCGGCGTGGTGACGACGAGCACCCTGGTGCCGCCGTCTCCGGCGTCTTTCGCGGGCAGGCCGGAGGAGTCCGTGACCAACGCGGCCGCCTCGCGTTCGCTGCAAAACAGGGTGAAGCGCTCGCGAGGGAATTTGTGCGTCAGTACGGACAGCGCGGCCCGGCCCTCGCGGCCGTAACCCCACACGGCGACGCGCTTGCCTTCGAACTCAGAGAGGCGCATTCAAGGCAGCCGCGAAACGCGCAGGCAGGTAGTGTTCGCCGTGCGGCGCGAGCAGGGGCTCGAACGCCAGCGCCGCGCGGTCGAGCTGCGGCAGGATCTCGTGCGCGAAACGCGCCACGAGCGCGTCCTCGCGCCACTCCGCGCGCTGGGTCAGTGCATGCATCGCCGCGCGCGACTCGCGACCCTCGCCGACACACTCGAACGGCTTGTGCTCGCGGTATTCGAGCAACGCATCGAAGCCGTTCGCCTGCGCCGTGTCGTCGAGCAGGTTGCGGCCGAAAATCCTCAGCAGGCGCGGCTTGGCGATGAACGGCGCCAACGCGAGAAAAACGAAATGGCATTTCGGGCACTGCCCGCACCAGCGGTCGGACGGATGCTCGCCGAGGATGCGGAAATTGCGGTTGCAGCTCGAAAACACCGCATCGTACTGCGAGTGTTTGGCGAACTCGCGCGCGACCGCGAGTTCCGACCAAGGCCGCAGCAGCGAGAAGTAGTCGAGGTCGGCGGCGACGTGCGCATGGATCTGTTCGCGCAGCAGCCGCTCGAACGCCAGCGACTTGCTCCACTGGTGGTTGATCTGGCGGCCGAGGTATTCGAGCGTCGCGCTCGACGCCGAGCGCTCGTTGGAAAACGCGATCGCGTCGTAGCCGTACAGGATCGCCGCACAGACGAGGATCGCGGAGTTGATCGCGGTGACCGGCACATGGCCGTTCCACGCACCCTGGCGGTTGTACTCGAACAGTTCCGGCGCGATACGGCGCTTGATGTTGAGCAGCGACAGGCCGGTGCGCTCCGCGCAGGCCGCGATCAACGCGGAGTCGCCGATCCAGACCGCGGTCGCCGGTTCGTTTATACTTTTACACAGTTCCACGCTGACCAGCGAATCCTTGCCGCCGCCGATCGGCAGCAAGGTGCGCCGCGGCAGGTCCAACGCCGGCGCCTGTTTGCCGATTCCGCCGCCAGCAGACTGGACCGGCGCGAAACGCAGGCGCTCGCCGAGGTCGAGCTGGTTCTCATAGGCAAACTCAGCCAGCCCGTGGAAATACAACTCGTGCAGGAACTCCGCCGTATCCGCCGCGAGCGCGCCGGTCTCGACGCGCAGTTCGGCAGGGATGCCGGCCTTGTAGTAGCTGACGCCCGCGACCAGATGCAGCAGGCGCAAGGCCTGCGCAAACGCCGCTTCACGTTCGTGCGGCAGCGTCGGCGCATCGGGGAACACGACGCGCTCGGTCAGCAACGGGCCGTCGTCGAAGGCATACGACAGGCTCGCCGTGCCGCTCGCCGCATCGAAATCGCAGGCGACGAAGCGGAACGCTTGCGCGTTGCGCGGATCGGCGAATTTGTCCGCAGGCGTCGCAGTCACAGCACGGTCTCCGTCGCGCGTCCGCGCAGATTGTAGTCGGACGACATCACTGCGCCGTAGGCGCCGGCCTGGGCGATCAGGATCACGTCGCCCTCCTGCGGCGCGGCGAGGCGGCGGTGATTGCCGAGCACGTCGCCCGACTCGCAGATCGGACCGACGACCTGCACGAGTTCATCCGCCGGTTCGTCGATGCGCGACAGGTTGACGATCTCGTGATACGCCTCGTACAGCGCGGGCCGGATCAGCGTGTGCATGCCGGCGTCGACGCCGACATAGCGGAACTCGCCCTTGCGCTTGAGCTGGGTCACGCGCGCGAGCAGCACGCCGGCGTCGGCGACGAGGAAGCGGCCCGGCTCGCTCCACAGCTCGAACTGCGGATACGCCGCCTTCACTTCGGCGAGCCCGGCAGCGACAGCGGCCAGATCGAGCGGCGCCTCGTCGGCGCGCGCAGGCACGCCATAGCCGCCGCCGACGTTGAGCGAACGCACCGTGCCGATTTTCTCGGCGATGCTCGCCTGCTGCGCGCACACCTCTTTCCAGTGCTTCGCGTCGAGGATGCCCGAGCCGAGATGTGCGTGCAGGCCGACGACGCGCACGTCGTGCTGCCTCGCCAGGCGCAGGAATTCGTCGAGTTCGTTCAAGCTGAGGCCGAACTTGGACGCGGCGCCGCCGGTTTTGACCTTGTCGTGGTGGCCGCGCGCGAAGTCGAGGTCGAGGCGCAGCTCGATCTCGCGTCCGGCGAACAGTTCGCCCCAGTGCTCGAGCGGGTGCAGGTTGTCGACGGTGACGCGCGCACCGGCCGCGATGCCGGCGGCGTAGTCCGCGCGCGGACAGAAATTCGGCGTGTAGAGGATATCGACGGCGTCGCCGAAGATTTCGCGCACATGCGCGATTTCGCCGGGCGAGACGCATTCGAGGCCGAAGCCCCGGGCGACGATTTCGCGCAGGATCGCCGGATGCGAATTCGCCTTGATCGCATAGAACCAGCGATCGACGGCCTTGATCATGCCGCGCAGCGCCTGCGCCTGTGCGCGCACGGTGGCGAGATCGTAGACGTAGTGCGGCGTCGCCTGCCGGGCCAGCTTCAGCAGCTCGTCGCGGCGCGCGCGCCACCACGGCGCATCCTGCACTAGTTTCTTTTTATACAAATCCACCCAGCTCGGGCCGAACACGGCCGAGTCTTCCACGCGCATCGCCTCGGCCTTGATCAGCAGGTCGTGCAGCTGCGGCACGAGGTCGGAGGCGGCGCTCTCGTCGACGACGAAGGTCAGGTTGAGGTTGTTCGACGACTGCGAGATCAGATGCACGCGCAACGAGCCGAACTCGGCGAGAATCGTCGAGAACTTGTGCAGCATCGAGCGCATGCCGCGCCCGACCAGCGTGATCGCCGCGCACGGCGCGATCACCTTGACCCGGCAGATCCCGGCGAGATCGGTGCACAGCGCCGAGAGCACGTCGGTATTGACCAGGTTCTCGGTCGGATCGAGCGAGACGGTGACGTTGGTCTCGGCCGTGCTGACCAGATCGATCGACAAGCCATGGCGCTTGAAGATCTCGAACACGTCGGCGAGGAAGCCGACCTGCTGCCACATGCCGATCGATTCCATCGAGATCAGCGTGATGCCGCTGCGTGAGGAGATGGCCTTGACGCTCGGCAGCGCGTCGGCCACGGCGGCGCAGATTTCCGTGCCGGCGAATTCCGGATAGTTCGTGTCCTTGATCGCAAGCGGCACGCCGGCTTCACGCACCGGATTGATGCAGCGCGGATGCAGCACCTTGGCCCCGGTCGTGGCGATTTCCTGCGCTTCCTCGTAGTCGAGTTTCGACAGCAGGCGCGCGTTCGGCACGCTGCGCGGGTTGGCGCTGAACATGCCGGCGACGTCGGTCCAGATCTCGACGATCTCGGCATCGAGCAGCGCGCCGAAATAGCTCGCGGACGTATCCGATCCGCCACGGCCGAGAATGACCGTTTCGCCCGCGGCGTTGCGCGCCATGAAACCCTGGGTGATGAAGATTTCGCCGAGCGTCGGCAGTTTCGTGATCAAGGCCTCGTCGCGCGCGGTCGGTACCTGAGCGGAGAGATAGCTGCCCCAGGCGCTCTGGTTCGGCAACGCCTCGCTGAGCAGATGCTCGCGCGAATCGAGCCAGCGCGTCGCCACGCCCGAGGCGGTCAGATACGCAGCGCCGAGGGTCGAGGACATCATCTCGCCGAGGGCGAGCACCTCGGCCTGCCAGGTCAGCGTGCCGTCCGTACGGCGCGGGTCGGCCAGCAACCGCTCGAGCCTGGCCAGCCAGGTATCGAGGCCGCCCGCATCCTTCAGTTCCAGCTCGACGAACATCGCGCGATGACGCGCGATGATCTCGTCGGCCACGGCGCGGCATTTGCCGGCGTCGGCGTGGCCGTCACAGATCGCCTTGAGCTTGTCCGTAGTGCCCGACAGCGCCGAGACGACGATGAGAACGTGTTTGCCCTGTGCCCGTTTCGCCTTGGCGATCGCCGCGATCTTGTCCCAGCGCGGCCGCGTCGAAACGCTGGTGCCGCCGAATTTGAGCACAACCCACTGGGCGCCGTTTGCAGGCGCGGCATTCACATTCACGATGGTTTCCGTAACTGAGCAGATGAAGGCGGACATGCGCAGATCATGCGCAGTGAACTGGCAATAGTAAGACGAAATGCTGCGCTCGCACAGGCAGGTTCCGTGACCGTGCCCCGCCCGTCCGCCCCCGGCCTGCGCCAACAAATTTTTATCGCGGCGCACCAAACAAGTTGTAACAAATGTAAAATAAACTTAACGTTTGTGCACAGACAAAGGAATCCCGATGCTCTCAACCCTTCGCGCCAAAGCCCTTCCCGTCGCCATTGCCGCGCTGTTGGCGGTAACCACGGCGAATGCCCAGAACATCACGACCTCCGGCATCAACGGCCGCGTGCTCGACGCCGCGGGCAAGCCGGTGGCTGGCGCGGTGGTCACGATCGTGCACGTGCCCTCGGGCACCTCGAAGGAAGTGACGACCGATGCCGAAGGCCGCTATTCGGCCCAGGGCCTGCGCGTCGGCGGCCCGTTCGAGGTCAAGGCGAACGAAGGCGGCAAGTCTGTCGCCGAGCAGCACGACGTCTACCTGCAGCTCGGCCAGCCCGCCTCGATCAACCTCGCGGCCGCAGCCGCAGGCCCGGCCCAGCTCGAAGGCGTCACCGTCACGGCCTCGGCGCTGGCCACGACCTTCGCCGCGGACAACAAGGGCCTGGCGACGACGATTTCGCAGCGCCAGCTCGACGCCACCCCGAAGGGCAACCGCTCGATCGACGACATCGTGCGCCTCGACCCGCGTGTGACCGTGATGGACCAGGGCGTCGGCTCGTTCTCGGCGATCGGCCAGAACAACCGCTACAACAACATCGCCGTCGACGGCGTGACCCAGGGCGACCCGTTCGGCCTCAACGCCAACGGCCTGCCCTATTTGAAGACGCCGATCTCGCCCGAGACGATCGCCGAATACCACATCTCGACCGCGAACTACGACGTGATCGCCGACACCGTCGGCGCCGACGTCAACGCGGTGACCAAATCGGGTACGAACCAGTTCCACGGCAGCGCCTACTACTCGTACCGCAACGCCGACAAGCTCGTCGGCAACGCCGGCTGGCTGCCGAGCAGCGCGCACAATTACCCGTATCTCAACTACAAACAGGACTGGACCGGCGGCTTCACAGTCGGCGGCCCGATCATCAAGGACACGCTGTTCTTCTTCGTCGCCGCCGAGCACGAAAAGATGTCCGGCCTCGGCGTGGATTCCGCCAATGGCCTCGATCCCTCGCTCGGCAGCGGCCCCTCGACCAGCGGCAAGATCTCGCCGGGAGACCTGCAGAAGGTCATCGACATCGCCAAGCAGCTCGGCTTGACGCCGGGCACGTTCGGCGGCGTGCTCGGCTACGCCTTCGACGACAAGCGCTATCTCGGCAAGATCGACTGGAACATCTCCGACCGCCATCGCGCAAGCTTCACCTACCAGCAGACCAAGAACGTGCAGCCAGCGGTCGCGGGCAACAGCACGAACAGCGTCGGCCTGTCGAGCTACACCTACACCAAGGCGATCAAGACCGACAACTATGTCGTCCACCTGTTCGACGACTGGACCGACAACTTCTCGACCGAGGCCAAGGTCGGCTATCAGCATTTCGTGCAGGACACGACCGCACCGTGGCAACAGCCGCAGGTGGCGGTGAACCTGTCGGCCGCCGGCAACGGCCCGACGGTCAACCTCGGCGAGGAACAGTTCCGCCACTACAACCACATCGACACGAAGAAGACGAGCCTGTTTTTCGCCGGCACGTACACGGTAGGCGATCATTCGATCAAGGCCGGCGTCGACTACACCAGCACGAAGATCTACAACCTGTTCGGCCAGACCGAATTCGGCGCGTACGTGTTCTGGGGCCTCGACAACTTCGCCCACGGCATCTACAACCGCTACACGCTGTTCCATCCGGCGCCGGGTTACAGCCTGCCCGACATCGCCGGCGCGTGGACCTACACGCAGACCAGCCCGTTCATCCAGGACACCTGGCAGGCCACGCCGCAGCTGTCGCTGCAGTACGGCATCCGCGTCGACATCCCCGATGCCAACAAGAAGCCGGTCTACAACGCCGCGTTCGAGAAGGCGTTCGGCTATCCGAACAACTACATGATCAGCTCGAGCGCCACCGTGATCGAGCCGCGCGTGTCGTTCAACTACAACTTCGAAACCGAATACAAGACCCAGCTGCGCGGCGGCGTCGGCGTGTTCCAGAGCGCGCCGCCGGCGGTGTGGCTGACCAACCCGTACCAGAACAACGGCGTCACCCTGCTCTCGTACGTAACGACCGACCCGACCAAGGCGGCGTTCAGCCCCGATCCGTTCCACCAGAACATCGCGGTCGGCGGCGGGGCGGGCTCGGTCGACACGGTTTCCAAGGATTTCAAGCTGCCGACCTCGCTCAAGACCAGCATCGCGTTCGACCGCGAGCTGCCGTGGTGGGGCCTCGTCGCCTCGGCCGAGTACGAGCACGTGCAGGTGATGAACGCCATCCTCTATCAGGCGATCAACTTCGGCGCGCCGACCGGCACGCTGCCGGACGGCCGCCAGCAGTTCTGGAAGATTCCGGGCGAGGCGCCGAAGACCGCTGACGCGCTGGCCAACCAGAACCGCAGCTTCGCCACCTCGTCGACGCTGCTGACCAACACGCACGAAGGCAAGGCCGACTCGATCACGCTGTCGGTCGACAAGCCGTTCACCGACGGCCTGTCGGGCAACGTGGCGGTGACCTTCAGCCACGCCACCGACGTCGATCCGGGCGTCGACACGATCGCGTTCAACGGCTACCAGCGCGTCGCGCGCGTCAACCCGAACGCGAATGTCCCGGGCACGTCGAACTACAACGTCCCGCGCGCGTTCAAGGCCTCGCTGACCTGGCAGCACGCGTTCTTCGGCGACTACAAGAGCACGGTCTCCGCGTTCTACAGCGGTCGCGACGGCAACAACTACACCTGGGTGTTCGGCAACGACGTCAACGGCGACAACATCTCGGGCTTCGATCCGGTCTACATCCCGGGCGCGAACGATCCCAAGGTCGCCTTTGCCGCGGGCACGACGGCGGCGCAGATCCAGCAGTTCAACGACTTCCTCGGTTCGGACAAGTACCTGAAAGACCACCGCGGCCAGATCGCCGGCCGCAACGGCGCGAAGAACGCGTGGATCAACCAGCTCGACCTCAGCCTCGCGCAAGAGGTGCCGGGCATCTGGGGCAAGGGCGAGCTGCGCCTGGACATCTTCAACTTCCTCAACCTGCTCAACAAGCATTGGGGCGACACCCAGGTCGTGAGCACGACCGGCTACCCAACGCGCATCCTCGCCAACTACGCCGGCGTCAACGCACAGGGCCAGTACGTGTACTCGCTGCCGACCGACAAGAACGGCAACTACCAACCGCAGCAAAAGGTGTTCTACGACGGCGGCTTCCTCGATCCGAGCCGTGTCGTCTCGCGCTGGTCGATGATGGCGACGCTGAAGTACACGTTCTGACTGGTTAGACGTTTCGATTTGACTCGACAGCCCGCGCGACGCGCGGGCTTTTTTTGCACTTCGATTTTGCCCGCCATTCAGGCGGCTCTCAACAGTCAAAGGGCTGGTCAAGCCGGAATCCAGTGACGTGCTCTTGATTCTGATGTTGACGCGTCCCTTCGCCTTTCCGCGCGCGTCCGGCGCGCGGGTGACTTCTCTTTGCTTGCCCAAAGAGAAGTCACCAAGAGAAATGCACCCCGGATGCCGCGCCGCCTGCGGCGGTGCGCGAGGTCAGGCCGGGGTTCGTTGAACACACGTCCATGTGCGTGCAACGAACTCGCGCGCCTCGTGCGCGCGACCCTGCGGGCGTTTCCGTCCTGCCCTCGCCGCGGCAAACGGGGACCCGAGGATCACGAGCCGAAGCAAGATCAAGAGCGGGTCGCTCGACAGCGGCGCGCGACTTCGCCATGCTCGGCGCCTTCGATCAGGGAATCGCACGCATGTCCGACGCAACCGCGACCGCTTCCGCCCCGACGTCGACGCCAGGCTACCTGCGCCGCCTCGGTGTCTGGGACGCGAGCATGATCGTGGTCGGCGGCGTGATCGGTTCGGGCATCTTCCGCGTGCCTGCGGCCGTGGCGAAGCAGACCGGTTCGGCGGGCGAGCAACTCGTCGCCTGGGCGCTCGGCGGCGTCATCGCACTGATCGGCGCGCTGTCCTATGCCGAGCTCGGCGCGCGCCGGCCGAATGCCGGCGGCGGTTACGTCTACCTGCGCGAGGCGTTCGGCCTGATCGTCGCCTTCGTCTACGGCTGGAACCTGCTCATCGTCAACCACTCCGGCGCGATCGCGGCAGTGTCCACGGTCTTCGTCGAATATCTCGGCGCCGCGCTCGGCGTGAAGATCGCCAACCCCGCGCCATGGGCGGTCGCCACGATCGTGTTCCTGACCGGGATCAACTGGTTCGGCATCCGCGCGGGATCGCTGGTGCAGAACATCCTGACCGTGCTCAAGCTGCTTGCGCTCGCGATCCTGATCGCGGTCGGCCTGTCCTTCGGCGGCGCGCCTGCGCCCACTGCACCGCCGCCGGCATTCCAACCGTTCTCGTTCATGGCCGCGCTGATGCCGGTGCTGTTCTCGTACGGTGGCTGGTACTACGTCAACGACATTGCCGGCGAGATCACGGATCCGCGCCGCAACCTGCCGCGCGCACTGCTGCTCGGCATGCTGCTCGTCGCCACCTGCTACGTGCTCGCGAACGCGGCCTATCTCGCCGTGCTCGGCCACGCCGGGCTCGCCGCGAGCACCGCACCCGCGGCCGACGTGATGCGCGCGGCATTCGGCGAGCCCGGCGCGCGCCTGATCGCGCTCGGCATCGCGATCTCGACGCTGGGCTTCGTCAACATCTCGTTGATCGGCGCGGCGCGCGTGTTCCAGGTCATGGCCGCCGACGGCGTGTTCTTCCGCGCGGCGGCGCCGCTGCACCCGCGCTGGCATTCGCCGAACATCGCCCTGTTGATGCTTGCCAGCTGGGCTTGCGTGCTCGCATTGACCGGCACGTTCGAACAGTTGTTGAACTATTCGACCGTCGGCGACTGGATCGGCATCGCCGCCGTCATCGCCACGCTGTTCTGGTATCGCAGGGCGCGCGCGGACGATGCCACCGAACCGGCATTCCGCGTGCCGTTGTATCCGCTGCTGCCGATCCTGTTCCTCGTCGTCGTCGCCTGGGTCGTCGCGACGACCGTGTGGCAGAGCCCGCGCGACGCGGGCATGGGCGTGCTGATCACGCTCGCGGGGATTCCGGTGTACTGGTACTGGACGCGCAGGCGCGCGGCGTAGCGCGCGTTGCATCGTGCTGCGCTCTAGTTCGTCATGCCAGCGCAGGCTGGCATCCAGTCCTTGCTTTGGCTTTATGACTTTCTGAAGCAAGAGCTTCCACTCGCCCTTCGGTCGAGCGGGTAACTTTTCTTTACTCCGGGCATCCTGCCCTTCGCCGCTACGCGGCCAGCTCCGCTGTTCGCGCCGCTCCTGCGGCGCAGTGCTCGTGCAAAGAAAAGTCACCAAAAGAAACACGCCCCGACACCGCACCTCGCACGCTACGCGCGCGAGGTGCCCTGCGCTTCTCGGCGCCGGCGAGCCGGCGCGAACTCGCGC
>JAFEFQ010000248.1 GCA_018240505.1 Pseudomonadota bacterium | reverse complement strand
AGAGCCGAGAGGACAAGATGGAAACGCAAGTTCGCCGCACCAAGATCATCGCCACGCTGGGGCCGGCCACCGACGCGCCGGGGATGCTGAAGAAGATCCTCGCCGAGGGCGTCGACGTGGTGCGCCTGAACATGTCGCACGGCAAGCCCGAGGACCACGCGCGCCGCGCGAAAGAAGTGCGCGAGGTCGCCGCCGAGCTCGGCCGCGAGGTCGCCGTGCTCGCCGATCTGCAGGGACCGAAGATCCGCGTCGAGAAATTCCTTGCCGGCCCGGTGATCTTGAAGAGTGGCGATCCGTTCGAGCTCGACTGCCGCGCCGAGGCGCCGCCGGGCGATGCGACGCGCATCGGCGTGAGCTATCTGGGCCTGCGCAACGACGTGAAACCGGGCGACATGCTGCTGCTCGACGACGGCCTGATTTCGCTCAAGGTCGAGAAGATCGAGGGTACGAGCATCCACACGACCGTGGTCGCCGGCGGCGCGCTGTCCGACCGCAAGGGCATCAACCGCCAGGGCGGCGGCCTTTCCCTCACCGCGCTCGCGGAGAAGGACAAGAACGACATCAAGACCGCGGCGCAGATCAACGCGGACTTTCTCGCGATCTCGTTCGTCAAGTCGGCCGCCGACATCGAGGAGTCGCGCAAGCTGATGCGTGCCGCGGGAGGGAGCGCGGCGATGGTGGCGAAGATCGAGCGCAGCGAGGCGATCGGCCCGGCGCTCGCCGGCATCATCGATGCGTCGGATGTGGTCATGGTCGCGCGCGGCGATCTCGGCGTCGAGATCGGCGACGCCGAACTGCCGGGCATCCAGAAGAAGATCATTCGCGAGACGCTGGCGCGCAGCAAGGTCGTGATCACGGCGACGCAGATGATGCAGTCGATGGTCGAATCGCCGATCCCGACGCGCGCCGAGGTGCTCGACGTCGCCAACGCCGTGCTCGACGGCACCGATGCGGTGATGCTGTCGCAGGAAACCGCGGCGGGCAAGCATCCGGACAAGGCCGTCGCGGCGATGGCGCGCGTCTGCGTCGGCGCCGAGCGCGGCTTCGAGGTGGGCGAGGAATTCGCCGCGCCGGCCGCGCGCCTGGAGCGCGTCGACCAGGCGATCGCGCTCGCGACGATGTACACCGCAAGGCATATCGGCGTGCGCGCGATCATCGCGCTGACCGAGTCGGGCGGCACCGCGCAGTGGCTGAGCCGCTACCGCACGCGCGTGCCGATCTACGCGCTGTCGCGCCGCGTCGGCGCGCGCCGGCGCATGATGATCTATCGCGACGTCACCCCGATCGCGTTCGACGCGCACGGCGTCGATCCCGCGCACGCGGCCAAGGCCGCGGTACAGACGCTGTTCAACCTCAGCCACCTGAGCGAGGGCGACCGCGTGATCCTGACCACGGGCGACCATACCGGCCAGCACGGCGGCACGAACACGATGAAGCTGCTGCGCGTGGGGCCGGGCGGGGTGGCGGAAGGATTGGGCGATCTTTGATGCCTGCCGCCAAGCGGCTGGCACATGTTGTTCTCGCCATCACCGCGGCTTTCGTCGTCGGCGTGGCGATATTCCTAGCCATGCGTGGAAGCGATGTCGTTGATCCGGTTGCCGGCGCGCAACCGGATGCGCCGCCGGTTGTGATTACGGCATCCGAACCGGCGGCGCAAGCCGCGCCGACATCGAATTCGCCGCGTGTGGCTTCCAGTCCGGCATCCTCATCGGCGCAGCGCGATCCCGTTCCGCATACGCCGGCGAAGACGGACGCGTCGCAATGGAAGAGCTGGCGCGATGTGCCGCCGATCGATCGCGAGCATGCGTTGGATAGACTCGCGAACTGGGTGGCAATGGGGAAGGAAGGGAAATCGGACGAGAACTCAGTGCAATGGAACAGGCAGTTTGAGAGCCATCCCGTCGATGTGGAGCTGACCGACGAAGTGAGCGCAAACATTCAGCAGTCCTTCGCGAATCTTGATGCCGATGTGCAGCGGCATTTCACGTTCGGTACGGTGGAGTGTCGCGGCGACACATGCCAGATGCTTGCGGCGGTCAACGGCTATATCTACAACGGGCTCGACAACACGTCGCAAACTCCGCTCAATATCCAGCAAATGTACGACGTCATGACCGGGCAGCCTTGGTGGAGCCAGTCTGGTTGGAAAATCAGCAATACCAGCGTGTATACCTCCGAGGGCTATGTGCTCTACGGGATATATTTTGTGCGCCCGGTGAAGTAGCACGTGGGATGTGGTGAGTCGACGTGAACGGCATCCTGCGAGACTCATCATCCCGGCGAAGGCCGGGATGACGAGCAAAGGGAAACGCCAATTGTCGTCTATTTCTTCTCCGCGCTCGCACGGTGCTTCTCGAACCAGCCGATCGTGTACAGCACCTGATCGAGCATGTTCGACGGGCGCGTGTTGATCTCGTGCGAGGCGCCGGGGATGCGCAGCATCGCGGTGTCGACGCCGCGCAGCTTGAGCGCCTGGTAGAACTGCTCGGCCTCGCTCGACGGCGTGCGGTGGTCGGCGTCGCCGGTGATCAGCATCGTCGGCGTCTTCACGTTGCCGACGTAGGCGATCGGCGAGCGCTTCAGGTAGTGCTCGGCGTTTTCCCACGGCACGCCGGGGAACCAGTACTTCGCGAACAGCTGGTAGAAGTCGCTGGTCAGCACGAAGCTGTACCAGTTGATGACCGGCTTGGCGACGACCGCGGCGCGGAAGCGATCCGTGTGACCGACGATCCACGCGGTCAGCACGCCGCCGCCGCTGCCGCCGGTGACGAAAAGATTGTTCGTGTCGATGCTGCCGCGCGCGATCACCGCGTCGACGACGCTGATCAGATCGTCGTAATCCTGGCTCGGATACGCGTTCTCGATCAGGTTGGCGAACTCGGTGCCGTAGCTCGTGCTGCCGCGCGGGTTGGCATACACCACGACATAGCCCTGCGCGGCGTAGAGCTGCGTCTCGGGCGCGAAATGCGGGCCGTAGGCGGCGAACGGGCCGCCGTGGATTTCGAGCAGCAGCGGATACGATTTTTTTGGATCGAAACGCGGCGGGCGCACGACCCAGGCCTGGATGGCGCGGCCATCGGCCGAGGATTTCACGTTGATCTCCTCGACCCCGCCCAGCGTCTTGTGGTCGAGCAAATTGGAGGACAGGTCGGTCAGCGACCTCGGCTTGCTGCCGCGCGCGACGAGGCCGACATCGGCCGCATGCGCGAGCGCATCGCGCGTGTAGGCCACGCGCCCGGCCGCGCCCGAGATCGACCCGCTCGTGTAGGGCCGGCCGATCTCGGTGCCGCCGACGTCGTCGGCGACGGTCTCGACCTTGCCGCCGCCGAGGCCGACGTGGCCGATCCTGGTCGTGCCGCGCTCGTCGTAGCTGAAATACAAGGAGGCGTTGCCATCCCACACAGGTTCCTCGACGCTGACGTCGGTGTCGGCAGTCACTGCATGTGACTTGCCGCTGGTCAGATCGAGCGCGTACAGATGCACGGCCTGATACGGATGCCCCTTGTCGTCGAAGCCGAGGTAGGCGAGCGTGCGGCCGTCGGGCGAGATGACCGCATTGCGGTCGGGCCCCTTTCGATCGGTGAGCTTGGTCAGCGCACCGTTGTCGACATCGACGCGATACAGCTCGCTTTCGAGCGGCTGGTGCTCCCAGTCGTCGTTGAGGTTGGCCGAGACGAACACGCTCTTGCCGTCGCGCGCCCAGGCGACCGGGCCGGCGAAATCGTGCTTGCCGCTCGTGACCTGGCGCGCGGGACCGCCGTCGGCGGAGACGACGAAGACGTGGGAATACCCCGGGTCGATGTAGCCGCCGCCGTCGATGCGATACATCAAGCGGTCGATCAGCTTCGCCGGCTCGGCCCACTCGGCGCCCTTCGGCGCGGGCGGCAGTTTCGCCAGCGGCGGATCCTGCGCGGGCACGCGCTGGGTGAACGCGATCCAGCGTCCGTCGGGCGACCACGAAAGATTGCCCGGGCCTTCGGTCAGGTGCGTGATCGCCGAACTTGCGCCCGAGTCGAGCCAGAGCACGTGGATCTGCGCTTTGCCCTCGCTCGCGGCGATGTAGGCGATGCGCCGGCCGTCGGGCGACCATTGCGCGTCGCGCTGGTCGTTGCTGTCCGGCAGCAGCGCACGCTGGCCGCGGCCTTCGGCATCGACCAGCCAGAGCTGCGAGCGCTTGCGGTCCTTCATGATGTCGAAGCGCATGCGCTGGTAGACGACGCGCTTGCCGTCGGGCGAGAGCTGCGGATGGTCGGCCCACTCGAGCTTGAACACGTCGAGCGGCGAGAACGTGTTCGATGGAACCGGCTGCGGATCGGGCGGCGGCGCGTCGGCGGCAGCGGCGAGGTTGACGACGAGCAGGGCGCCGAGCGCGATCGCACGCATGAGGTTTCTCCGTGGAAAGACGCGGCATTCTGCCACGCGCACACGCGCCGGCAATATGCCATTGGGCACCTCGAAAAACCTACTGCGCTCGATGTTGCCGGCGGTGCTCGGACTGCGCAGGCAGGATGCCGAAGCGAACATTCGCGCAGCGAATGGCCCGCAGGGCGAGCCGCGGATGCGGCGAGTCATCCTCATGTACTCGACTGTACACTCCGGTTCCTGCGCTCCGGCGACGCGCAAATTCTCATCGCTCGCTACGGTTTTTCGAGGCGCCCAGTTGTGCATGGATGAACGTCGTGGAAACGCGACGCCGGATTTCGCGAACGACTTCGCTTGCGTATGATCCAAGTTCCGCCAGCGTCGTTCCGGCGCGTGCCACAGGAGATCGAAATGAGACCGATGTTGCGCATCCTCGCCCTGGCCCCGCTCGCCGCGTGCGGCAGCGCGCTCGCGCTCGAACGCGCGCATCTCGTGCAGCCGGCCGACTTGTCGAGCTGGTGGCTGGTGTCCGGCACGGGCGATCCGAAAATGCCGTCCTACGGAAAAGGCCTGACCACGCCGACCTGCGCGGCGGTTTCCTATCGCATCGAGCGCGGCGGCACGACCAGCCAGGTCAAGCTCGAGAAGGTCGCGCCCGAGGGCGACCTCGGTGCGGTCGCGGTCGAGATCGTCAAGGGCCTGCAATACACGGCGGCGCAAAAGAACATCGGCAAGGACCCGGTCTACACCTACGTCGTCATGCCGTTCAACGCGCCCGATGTGAACAAGGGGCCGAGCGCGGCGGCGGAACGCCAGCGCATCCTCGATGCGTGCAAGCTCGAGGACTTCAAGCTGCCCGCGGCGTAGCAGGGAAGAGGCAACGTCATTCCCGCTTGACCTGTCCTTCGGCTGTTGAACACCGCGGGAATGACGGCGGAAAGCGTTTGCCGCGCCCGTTCAGTTTGCCAGCAGCAAAATCCGAATCGGCCTATAATTCCGGCCCCGCGATTCGCGGCGGCGCGCACGCGCACGAATTCAACGTTACGGAGTCATCCATGAGCATCGAAGAACTGGAAAGCATCGCCCAGGCGATGGTTGCGCCGGGCAAGGGGATCATTGCCATCGACGAGTCGACGAGCACGATCAAGAAGCGCTTCGACTCGGTCAAGATCGAGAACACCGAGGAAAACCGCCGCGCCTACCGTGAAATGCTGCTGACCGCGCCGAAGCTCGGCGAGCACATTTCCGGTGCGATCCTGTACGACGAAACGATCCGCCAGGCGACCAAGGCCGGCGTGCCGTTCACGAAAGTGATGCTGGACAACGGCATCCTGCCGGGCATCAAGGTCGACAAGGGCCCGCATCCGCTGGCCGGCTTCCCGGGCGAAGTCGTCACCGAAGGCCTCGACGGCCTGCGCGAGCGCCTCGCCGAGTACGCCAAGCTCGGCGCCAAGTTCGCCAAGTGGCGCGCGGTGATCAACATCGCCGACGACGCGCCGAGCGGCACCTGCATCGAGGCGAACTGCCACGCGCTCGCGCGCTACGCGGCGCTGTGCCAGGAAGCCGGCATCGTGCCGATGGTCGAACCCGAGGTGCTGATGGACGGCAACCACGACATCGACGTCTGCTACGACGTGACCGAAGCGACGCTGCGTTCGCTGTTCGGCGCGCTGTACGAGCAGAACGTCATGCTCGAAGGCACGATCCTGAAGGCGAGCATGGTGATCCCGGGCAAGGATTGTCCGGACCAGGCATCCGTCGACGAAGTCGCCGAAGCGACCGTGCGCTGCCTCAAGGCGACCGTGCCGGCCGCGCTGCCGGGCATCGTCTTCCTCTCCGGCGGGCAGACCGACGAGCAGTCGACCGCGCACCTCAACGCGATGAACCAGATCGGCCCGCATCCGTGGCCGCTGTCGTTCAGCTATGGCCGCGCGATGCAATCGGCGGCGCTCAAGGTCTGGTCGAAGGACCTGGTCAAGAACTTCGCCGAGGCACAGAAGATCGTCGTCTCGCGTGCGAAGGAAAACGGCCTCGCCGCGCTGGGCCAGTGGACCAAGGCCAAAGCCGCCTAGTCCAAGTCGTGCCGTTCGAGCGGCCTTGTCCGCTCGACGCCGCGGAACGAAAACGGGCGCCTGGCGCCCGTTTTTGCATTCAGCCCCGGAGCAGCGTGCGATAGACGTTCGCCGCGTCCGCGTTGAAGCAGCAGAAGAGGACGCGCTGCGGCGAAATTCCGTACCAGGCGCGCACCTCGCGTATCGCGATGCGCGCCGCCTGATCGAAGGGATAGCCGAATACGCCGCAGCTGATCGCCGGGAACGCGATGCTGCGCGCGCCGTGCTCGAACGCCAGCCGCAACGATGCCTGGTAGCAGCTCGCGAGCCGTTCCGCCTCGCCATCCTTGCCGCCGCGCCAGATCGGCCCGACCGTATGGATGACGTGGCGCGCGGGCAGGTCGAAACCGGGCGTGATGCGCGCTTCGCCGGTCGGGCAGCGCACCGCGGGGCGCACGAGCGGGATCGCGCGGCAGGCCGCGGTCAGGCGCGGTCCGGCGGCGCGGTGGATCGCGCCGTCGACACCGCCTCCGCCGAGCAAGGTCTCGTTGGCCGCGTTGACGATCGCGTCGACGGCCAGACTGGTGATGTCGGCTTCGACTACCTCGATTCTGGGCATTGCGCGGCTCCGGCGTCGACGCGTCGTGACAGGTTTCGCGTTCCGTCGCGCGGCAGGCAGACCTGCCTGCCGCGCGTGTCCACGCAGGCGATGCGCTCGATCGTCGACATGGAGCCACTCTCGCCGGGCAATGCGGTTAGCATAGGGGCATGCACAGAAAAAATCCCGGAACCAGTAGTCCCTGGCAGAACGCGCGGATCAAGCCGTCCGCGCAACGCGATCCGCCAGTGCAGGCGTCGCGGCCGCAGCAGGACGGGCCGGCGCGGCCGCCATCGGCGCAGCGCCGCGGCGAGGAAGTGCGCATCTACGGCCGCAACGCCTGCCTCGCGGTGTTCGCCAGGCGCGCGCAGGACGTGCGCAAGATCTACATCACCGAGGCGCGCATCGCCGAATTCAAGCCGGTTCTGGCCTGGTGCGTGAAGCAGCGCATCGGCTATCGCGTGGTCGAGAACGCGGACCTGGACCGCCTGACCGAATCGCAGCACCACGAAGGCGTCTGCTTCGAGGTGCGCAGGACGCCGCTGTTGTCCGTAGGCGAACTGCTGCAAGCGATTGCGCGCGAACAGCCCGCGCTGCTGATCTGGCTCGACGGCGTCGGCAATCCGCACAACGTCGGCGCGCTGTTGCGCAGCGCGGCCAATTTCGGCGCGCGCGGCGCGATCCTGCCCGCGGGCGCGCCGGCATTGCCGGGCGCCGCGCTGCGCGTGGCCGAGGGCGGCGCCGAGGCGGTGCCGCTCGCGCAGGCGCGTGCGGGCGAGGACGTCTTCGCCGCGCTGCACGCTGCGGGTTTCGCGGTCGCCGCGACCGTACCGCGCGCGGGCTGGGATTTGTACGAGAACGAACTGCCGGACCGGCTCGCGCTGATCCTCGGCGCGGAAGGCGAAGGCATGTCGGCGCACTTGATCGCGGACGCCGACCTGCGCCTGACGATCCCGGGCACCGGTGCCGTGGAAAGCCTCAACGTATCGGCGAGTGCGGCAGTGCTGTTCGCCGAATACTGGCGCCAGCACCACTAGCCGCATGCTTCGGTTCGCCGCATTGCTGTTGATCGGCATCGGGGTCGGCGCGCATGCCGCCGACCCCGGCGAGCCGCGGCCCGCTTCATTCGATGCGCGCCCCGCGCAGGCGGTCGTGCAGCGCCTGCTCGGACGCCACGCGCAGCAGATCGAACTGGTGGCGCTGCCCGCGCCGGCCGGACGCGAGCGTTTTCGCATCGCGCGCGACGGTGTGCGCGTGCGAGTCGAGGGCAACACGACGAGCGCGCTGCTGTCCGGCGTCAACTGGTACCTGAAGTATGTCGCGCACCGTCAGGTGTCGACCAACGGCGATCGCCTCGGCGACGAGGCGCTGCCGCTTCCCGACGACACGATCGAGCACGACGCGCGCTTCGCCTGGCGCTACGCGCTGAACCAGAACACCGACGGCTACACGATGCCGTACTGGGACTGGCCGCGCTGGGAGCGCGAGATCGACGTGTACGCGCTCAGCGGGATCAACGCGATGATCGTCGAGCGCGGCATGGATTCCGTGCTTTACGCAACCTTCCGCGACTTCGGCTATTCGGATCGCGAGCTGCGCGAATGGATCACCCAGCCTGCGCACCAGAACTGGCAGCTCATGGGCAACCTGTGCTGCTTCGACGGCTCGATCAGCCGCGAGTTGATGGGCAAGCGCGTGAGGTCGGCGCGACAGATCCTCGCGCGCCTGCGCGAACTCGGCATCGTTCCGGTGCTGCCGGGCTTCTACGGCATCGTGCCGGCGGACTTCGCGAAAAAATTCCCGCAGGCACACGTGATCGCGCAGGGCGAGTGGGCGGGCTTCACCCGGCCCGGCTGGCTCGATCCGCGCGACCCGCTGTTCGCGAAGATCGCGGCAAGTTTCTATCGGCACCAGCGCGAGCTGTTCGGCGAGAATGTTTCCGCGCTTGCTCCTGATCGCGAGAATCGAAAAACGGGCGTCCTGCCCGCACTGTCCAATATCTACGACATGGAAATCTTCCAGGAAGGCGGCACCGCGGGCGATGTGCCCGTGCGCGAGGGCGCGCATCTCGTGCAGGCGGCGCTCGAGGCGGCGCATCCCGGCGCGAAGTGGATGATGCTCGCCTGGCAGGGCAATCCGCAGCCCGAACTGCTCGCCGGCGTGGATGCCAGCAAGCTCTTCATCATCGACATCGACCACGACAAGGTGCCGCGCGACGATCGCATGACGGACTTCAAGGGTGCGCCGTACCTGTTCGGCGGCATCTGGGCATTCGGCGGCCGTACGACCTTCGGCGCGAACCTGCGCAACTATGCCGAGCGGCTGCCGCGCGTGGCCGACGCGAACCCGAACCTGATCGGCACCGCGGTGTTCCCCGAGGGCATGGACACCAATCCGGTCGCCTTCGACCTGTTCACCGAGATGGCCTGGCGCGACGGCGAAGTCGACGTCGCGCAATGGACGGCGTCCTATGTGCAACGCCGCTACGGCGCGGCCGACGCGCATGCGCTGGCCGCGTGGAAGATCCTGCGCGAGACCGCGTACGGCATTGCGCCCGACACGGTCGAATTCCACAGCGAACGCGAGGCCGGACAGGAATCGCTGTTCGCCGCGCAGCCGAGCCTGGATGCGTTCCAGGCATCGCGCTGGTCGCCGGTCGCGATGCGTTACGATGCGAAGGCCTTCGCCGGCGCGCTGCCGGAACTGCTCGAGATCGCGCCGGAGTTGCGCGCCAGCGATACCTATCGCTACGATCTCGTCGATGTCGCGCGGCAGACGTTGGCCAACGAGAGCCGGGTCCTGCTGCCGCGGATCAAGGCCGCGTTCGCGGCGAAGGACCGCGCGCAATTCTCTTCGCTGACCCGGCGCTGGCTCGCGCTGATGGACCTGCAGGACCGCCTGCTCGCGACGCAGCGCGATTTCCTCGTCGGCGTCTGGCTGGAGCGGGTACGCGGCTGGGCTTCCTCGGCGGAAGAACTGCGCAGGCTCGACCACGACGCGCGCTCGATCCTCACCACCTGGGGCGAGCGCAAGGCGAGCGAAGGCGCCGACCTGCACGACTACGGCAACAAGGATTGGGCCGGGCTGACACGCGACTACTACATGCGGCGCTGGAAGACCTATTTCGATGCGCTCGACGGCGAGCTGCGCACGGGCATCGCGGCGAAGCCGATCGACTGGTTCGCGCTCGGCGAGGAATGGAATCGCGGCAAGCAGCGCTACGCGACGCGGCCGCAGGGCGATGCGTATGCGCTCGCCGCCGAGACGGCCAGGACACTGGGCCTGATCGACTGAGGTCCCGAGCGCTCAGCCGCCGAGCGCGGCGATGCGTTGTGCCAGCCAGCGCCGTTCCGGTTCGAGTTTCGCGGCCGCGAGTGCGGCTCGGTATTGGCGCCGTGCTTCGTCGTTGCGGCCGAGTCGTTGCAACAGGTTCGCGCGCGTCGCGGCAAACAGGTGACTCTGCTCGGCGCCGCTGCGCGCGATCAGCGCGACCAGCAGGTCGAGCGCGGGCGCCGGGCCGTCGACCATCGAGATCGCGGCGATGCGGTTGAGCTCGACCATCGGCGTCGGCTGCAGCCGTGCGAGTACTTCGTAGAGGCCGGCGATCTGCTTCCAGTCGGTGTCGGCGTGGCGTGGCGCGCGCGCATGCAGCGCGGCGATCGCGGCCTGGATCGCGTACGGACCGATTCGCTCCCGGGTGCGCAACGCGCGATCGAGCAGCGCGGTGCCGGCGTCGATCTGTACGCCGTTCCACAGCGAGCGGTCCTGGTCTTCGAGCAGCACGATGTCCCCGGCCGCGGTCGTGCGCGCCGCAACTCGCGCGTCGTGCAACAACATCAGCGCGAGCAAGCTCTGCACTTCCGAGCGTTGCGGCAACAGTTCGTCGAGCAGCCGGCCGAGGCGGATTGCCTCGCGGCACAGGTCGCGGCGGATCAGCGCATCGCCCGCGGTCGCCGCGTAGCCTTCGGTGAAGATCAGGTAGATCGTCGCGAGCACGCCGGCGAGGCGTTGTTCCAGCTGCGCGGGTGCGGGCGTCTCGAACGGAATGCCGGCATCGCGGATCTTCTTCTTCGCGCGCACCAGGCGCTGCGCCATCGTCTCCTCGCCGACGAGGAAGGCGCGCGCGATCGCCTGCGTGTCGAGGTCGCAGACCGTGCGCAGGGTCAGCGCGACCTGCGCTTCGATGTTCAGCGCCGGATGGCAGCAGGTGAAGATCAGGCGCAGGCGGTCGTCGTCGAAGTGCGCCTCGTCGATTTGTTCCGCGTCGAAGTGAACCGCGCCGGCCGAAAATTCCGGTGCGATGCGCGTATCGAAAAACCGGCGCCGCCGCTGCGCGTCGATCGTCTTGTTGCGCCCGACCTGCACGAGCCACGCCGCCGGATTGGCCGGCACGCCCGCGGCCGGCCATTGCTCGATCGCGGCGGCGAACGCGTCCTGACGCGCCTCCTCCGCCAGGTCGAAGTCGCCGAGGAGGCGGATCAGCGTGGCCAGCACGCGACCCGCTTCCCGTTGCAGCACCGTGTCGATCGGTGCCGCCATCTTGCTAGCCGAAGACCTGGATCGGCCGCACCTCGATGCTGCCGACGAGCGCGCCCGGAATGCGCGCGGCGAGCGCGACGGCCTCGTCGAGATCCTTCGCCTCGACCAGATAGAAGCCGCCGAGCTGCTCGCGCGTTTCCGCGAACGGGCCGTCGGTGACCGCGGTCTTGCCGTTGCGCACGCGCACGGTCGTCGCCGTCGAGGTCGGCTGCAACGCGTTGCCGGCCTTGAACTGGCCGCCCTCGATCATGGCCTGGGTGCAGGCGTGGTAGTCGCCGAGCAACTTGCCAAGGTCGGCTTCGCTCATCGTCTCGTAGCGGGTTTCGTTTTCGTAGATCAGCAGCAGGTATTGCATCGTTGCATCCTCGGAACCTTGGCGGAATTGCCGTGATCTGGTCGAACGGCAGCGCGGCGGATCGACAGTGCAATGTAAATTTTTGATGGCGAAAAAGCCGGGCGCGATGAATCGCGCCCCTACCGTTTCAGCGCGAGCACGACCACGCCCGCGCCGACCATCGCGATGCCGAGCCATTCGCGCAAGCTGGGCCGCTCGCCGAGGAAGGCGAAGGCGAATATCGCGACGAGGACGAGGCTGAGCTTGTCGACCGGGGCCACCTGCGAGGCGTCGCCGATCTTGAGTGCGCGGAAATAGCAGACCCACGAGGCGCCCGTGGCGAGGCCGGACAGCACGAGGAAAATCCACGTGCGTGCAGACAACTCCAGCGGATTGCTCCACTTGCCTGTCGCGCCGACGAAGGCGGCGAGCACGACGATGATGACGGCCGTGCGGATCAGCGTGGCGAGGTCGGAATCCACGCCCTCGATGCCGATCTTGGCGAAGATCGCGGTCAGCGCGGCGAATACCGCGGAGGCGAGTGCCCAGAAGAACCAGGTCGATGCGGTCATCGGATGCGGCCTCGTCGGATCGATGGCGAGGCCGCGACTATAGCGCAGCGCGCACCGATGAAAACGCGCGCTGCCATGCATCTACCCGTGCCCGCGTCGGGCTTATTCCTCGTCCTTGTCCTTGGCGAATGCGCCCGGTTTCGAGCCGAAGTCGCCTTCGGCCTGCGCCGCCATGTAGGTCCAGGCGGCGTAGACGGCGACGTTTTGCGCGAGTTCCTTCGGCTCGATCTTGTCGAGCGTGTCGTTCGGCGTGTGATGGATGTCGAAATAATGCGTGCCGTCCTGCAACAGGGTCAGCGCAGCCATGCCCTTGGCGTGCATCTGCGAAAGATCCGAGCCGCCGCCGCCGGGTTTCTTGTCGTCGTAGTCGACGCCGATCGGCTTGAGCACCGCGGCAATCTGCGCGATCGCCGCGCGCGCCTCGGGTTTCACGCTCGCGCTCATGCGCCAGATCGGGCCGGCGCCGAAGTCGGACTCGGTGCCGAGCACGTGCCTGGCGATTTCTGCGGCATGTTTCTCGGCATAGGCCTTGCCGCCGTAGAGGCCGGCTTCCTCGTTGGCGAACGCGATCACGCGGATCGTGCGGTCGGGGCGCTGCGGCATCTGTGTGATCAGGTGTGCGGCGGCCGCGGCGATGGCGACGCCGGCCGCATCGTCGATCGCGCCGGTGCCCGGATCCCAGGAGTCGAGATGGCCGCCGATGTCGATGATCTGGTCGGGATGCTTGCTGCCGGTGACTTCGCCGATCACGTTGGCGCCGGTGTAGTCGCCGTCGAAGCCGACGTCGAGATCGAGCTTCACCGTGACCGGCTTGCCGTAGGCGAGCACGCGTTCGAGCTGGTCGGCGTCGGGGTTGGACAGCGCGGCGGCGGGGATGCCGTTGGCCCTGGCGTCGGCGAAGCCGGTCACGCCGGTATGCGCCATGCGGTCCTTCGCGTCGGTGCCGGCCGAGCGCAGCAGGAATCCGCTCGCGCCTTTCGACGCGGCCAGCGGCGGGCCGCCGACGCGGATCGACGAGCCCGTGCCGTAGTCGTGGCCGTCCTTGTGCGGCTGCATCCTGAAGCCGATGTAGACGATCTTGCCTTTGACCTTCGCCGGGTCGGCCGCCTTGAGCGCATCGAGGTTGTCGAAGCGGACGACCTCGGCGGTGAGCCCGCCCGCGGGCGTCGGAAAACTGTGGCCGAGCGCGGTCAACACGAGGTTCTGTGCGAACGGCGCGACGATCGCGCCGGCTTCGTGGCGGCGCACCCACTTCGGATAGCTCACCGGCTCCTCGTAGACCTTGTCGAAGCCCAGCGCCTTGAATTTGGCGATGACCCACGCGCGCGCCCTGGCGTCGTTTTCGCTCGCGGCGAGGCGCGGGCCGACTTCGGTGGTCAGGCCGGCGACGAACTGGTACGCGGTGTCGTCGTTCATCGCGCGGTCGCGCAACTGCCCGGCGGCGCGCACGGCCGCGTCGGGGATGCGGGTTTCCGCCGGGGCGGCGGCGACGGTGGCGCAGGCGGCGGCGAGGCTCAGGGCAAACAGATGCTTCACGTTGGACTCCGGTGCTGGCTGGATCGAATGAGTGCGGCGGCGAGGATGGCAAGCCCCGCCTGCGCCGGGTAGTGCCACTTCGCGGCGAAGCGGTGTGGCCGGCCTGCAGAAAAAGCAAAAGGGCGCAGCGTCACCGCTGCGCCCCTGCATTGCGCGATACCCGGGTTATTTCTTCAGCGAGTCGCGGATCTCGGTCAGCAGCTTCTCGGTGGCCGTCGGCTCGGGCGGCGCCGCAGGCGCTTCCTCGGCCTTCTTGGTCATGCTGTTGATGATCTTGACCACGACGAAGATCGCCGCGGCGATGATGAGGAACTGGATGATCGTGTTGAGGAACACGCCGATCTGGATCGCGACCTCGCCTTTGCCGTCGGCACCGGCGGCCTTGAGGATCCATTTCCACGCCGAGAAATCGACGCCGCCGATCAGCAGCCCGATCGGTGGCATGATGACGTTGTCGACCAGGGATGTGACGATCTTGCCGAATGCCGCACCGATGACGACGCCGACCGCGAGATCGACGACATTGCCGCGCAGGACGAAAGCCTTGAATTCGGTAGCCAAGCTCATGGCGGGTTCTCTCCTGAAAGTAGGGATTTGGACCGCGTCGTGTGACGCGGCCCTTAATCTACACCAAGCGGCGGCAAAGGAAACCCTTTTGCCCAGGCGTCGCGCCGGGCTCGGATCAAGGTGTCTTTGCGTCCGTCTTGCGCCGGACGAACTTGAGCGCGGACCAGACCTCGTTCACTGCGCAGACCTTGATGTCGACCAAGCCGAGCGGCAGCGCGATTTCACGCAGCGTGTCCTCGGAAATGTCGGTCGCCACCTTCGCCGATTTCTTCGGCCACGAGACCCACAGCGCGCCCTTGTCGGCGAGGCCTGCGATCAGACCGGGCAGGTCGCGTTCCAGCGCCGCCCGCCGCGTGGCGAAGACGTGGGTGAAGTCGCAGGCGTCGGCCTTGCGCGCAATCAACGCAACTTGCGCGGGATCGAAGTCGCATAGACTGAAGTAATCGTCCGGCGTGTGCGCCAGGCGTACGCGCAGCCCCGGTTTCAACCCGAGTTTCTGCCACAGCGGCTTGCCGGAGTAGCCGGCTGCCGCCGTGGGCGGGGACTTTCCGGGTGCGGTCGGCATGGCCAATTCCCGTGCGTGTCGAAATGCGTGCGTCTCGTTCGTCGTATCCGGGAAAGCGAATCCGTGTTTCGCTTCGCCGCCCACGCGATGCGGCGATCTGACAGTTGTCATTCCGCATTCGTGAGGACTGTCCCTGTCGCGCGAATCATGATCACGGCAGTCTATGGCAAACTTCGGGGATCGCAACACTCGCATGGGCATCATGGACAAATCGGATCTGCTGAACGAACTGCGTATCGGCAAGGAGCATCGCGATGATCATGCCGGCGGCGGTTTGCGCTGGCCGTGGCTCGCCGCGGCAGCGGTCCTCGCGTTGATCGTCGTCGGCGCGGCCGGCTGGTACTTCGTTGCCGGCGGCGCGAAGGCGTTCGAGGTCGAGGCCGCGACCGCCGTCGCGCCGAGCGCTGGCGGCGCCGACACCTCGGTACTGCAGGCGACCGGTTACGTCACCGCACGCAGGGCGGCGACCGTGTCGGCGCAGATCACCGGCACCTTGACCGAGGTGCTGATCGAGGAAGGCGAACGCGTCGAGAAGGGCCAGGTGCTTGCGCGCCTGGAGTCGACCCAGCAGCAGGCCTACCTCGCGCAGGCGCAGGCCGGCGCGCGCGCGGCGCAGGCGCAGCTTGCGCAGTACCAGGCACAGCTCGCGCAGAGCCAGCGCGACCTCAGGCGCCAGCAGGACATCGTCGCGCGCAAGCTCGCCTCGACCCAGTCGCTCGAACTCGCCCAGACCCAGGTCGACACGCAGACCTCCGCGGTCGCCGCGCAGCGCCGCCAGGTCGAAGTCGCGCAGGCCAACGTGCGGGCCGCACAGGTGCAGCTCGACTACACCACGGTGCTTGCGCCGTTCAGCGGCATGATCACGGCCAAGGCCGCGCAGGTCGGCGAGATCGTCTCGCCGCTGTCGGCCGGCGGCGGCTTCACGCGTACCGGCGTGGGCACGATCGTCGACATGGATTCGCTCGAGATCGAGGTCGACGTCAACGAGGCGTACATCTCGCGCGTCGTGCCGAAACAGGGCGCGCAGGCCACGCTCGACGCCTATCCCGACTGGAAGATCCCCGCCCATGTCATCGCGATCATTCCGACTGCCGACCGCGGCAAGGCGACGGTGAAGGTGCGCATCGGCATCGACGCGAAGGACCCGCGCATCCTGCCCGACATGGGCGCGCGCGTCTCCTTCCTCGAAGATGCGACCAAGGCCGCGAATGCGCCGCCGCCGAAAGGCGTGCTCGTGCCGGGCTCGGCGATCGTCAAGCGCGACGGCAAGGACACGGTCTACGCGATCGACACCGATCGCGCACGCGCGAAGCCGGTGACGCCGGGGCAGAGCTACAACGATCTGCGTCTCGTCGAAGGCATCGCCGCGGGTACGCGCGTGGTCAGGCAGCCGCCGGCGGAAATGGCCGACGGGGCGAAGCTGGAAATCAGGACGAAATAGTGTTCTTCCCTTCTCCCTGTGGGAGAAGAGCCTGTCCCCGAAGCGTTTCTGATCGGGGATGCCCGAAGGGCGGATGAGGGAAGAGCGCCACAATTTGTAGCGGAGTCTCGGAGTGAGCGGCTTTTCCCTCATCCGGCGCTTCGCGCCCCCTTCTCCCGGTGGGAGAAGGGAAGAAAAAAGCAGAGGAGTTCACGCATGAGCACGCTGGTCGAAATCCGCAATGTCAGCAAGGTATACGAGCGCGGCAAGCAGAAGGTCGAGGTGCTGCACCACATCGACCTGGACATCGCGCAGGGCGATTTCCTCGCGCTGATGGGGCCGTCCGGCTCGGGCAAGACGACGCTGCTCAACCTCATCGGCGGCCTCGACTCGCCGACCCAGGGCCAGATCGGCGTCGGCGGCACGCGCATCGACAATCTCAACCAGGGCGCGCTGGCGAAATGGCGCGCGTCGAATGTCGGCTTTATCTTCCAGTTCTACAACCTGCTGCCGATGCTGTCGGCGCAGAAGAACGTCGAGCTGCCGCTGCTGCTGACCAAGCTCGGTGCGGCGCAGCGCAGGAAGAACGCGGCGATCGCGCTGCAGCTGGTCGGCCTCGCCGACCGCGCGGGACACAAGCCGACCGAGCTGTCCGGTGGCCAGCAGCAGCGTGTCGCGATCGCGCGCGCGATCGTCTCCGACCCGACCTTGCTGGTCTGCGACGAGCCGACCGGCGACCTCGACCGCCAGTCCGCCGAGGACGTGCTCGGCCTGTTGCAGACTCTCAACCGCCAGCACGGCAAGACCATCGTCATGGTCACCCACGATCCGAAGGCGGCCGAGTATGCGAGCCACACGCTGCATCTGGACAAGGGCACGCTGGTCGAACAAGCCGCGCACGCATAACGGAGCGCCGTCATGAAATACCTGCATCTCATCTGGGCGGCATTGTTCCGCCGCAAGACGCGCACGATCCTCACGCTCGTGTCGATCATCGCCGCGTTCCTGCTGTTCGGCCTGCTCGACGCGGTGCGCGTGTCGTTCGCCGAGGCCGGGCAGTCGGCGAACGGCGCCGAGCGCCTGCAGACCGGGGCGAAGCTGTCGTTCATCCAGCCGCTGCCGCAGTCCCTGCTCGCGCGCATCGCCGCCGTCGACGGGGTGAGGGACGTCGCCCATGCGAACTGGTTCGGCGGCGCCTACCAGGATCCGCACAACCAGATCTTCACCTTCGCGGTCAGCGACAACTATCTCGACATCTATCCCGAGGTCAGCGTCGACCCGGGCGAGATGAAGGCCTACAACGACGATCTCAACGGCATCCTCGCCGGCGAGGTGCTGGTGAAGAAGTACGGCTGGAAGATCGGCGACAAGATCCCGCTGCAGTCGCAGATCTTCCCGAACAAGGAAGGCTCGAAGAACTGGAGCTTCAACCTGCGCGGCGTGATGAAGGCGAAGGACGACAAGGCGTTCCAGAGCCAGATGGTCATCCTGCACTGGAAGAACTTCGACGAGACCACGCCGTACAACCGCGGCAGCGTCGGCTGGTACATCAGCCGGGTCAAGGACGTCAACGACGCCGACCGCGTGGCCAAGGCGATCGACGCGCTGTCGGCGAACTCCGATCACGAAACCAAGACGCAGACCGAACAGGCGGCGACGCGCAACTGGATCAAGCAGCTCGCCAACATCGGCTTGATCGTCACCTCGATCATGGGCGCGGTGTTCTTCACCCTGATCCTCTTGACCGGCAACACGATGATGCAGGCGGTGCGCGAGCGCACGAGCGAACTCGCCGTGCTCAAGACAATAGGTTTTTCCAACGGCAGCGTGCTCGGCATGGTGCTGGCCGAGTCGGTGTTGTTGCTGCTGCTCGGCGGCGTCATCGGCATCGGCCTCGTCACCCTGATCGGCGCGGCGCTGCCGAAGCTGAGCGGCGGCATGATCACGGGCGCGGCGGTGGGGCCGAAGAGCTGGCTGCTCGGCCTCGTGCTCGCGCTCGCGATCGGCGCCGTCGTCGGCGCGCTGCCGGCGTTGCGCGCGATGCGCCTCAACATCGTCGACGCGCTCGCGGGTCGCTAACGGAGAGCCATGATGAAATTCCTGATCGGATTGTTGACCCTCGTCATCGTCGTCGCCGGCGTGTTCGTGTTCCTGAGCCTGCCCTGGCAGGGGTTGATCGCGCTCGCGGTCCTGCTAGGCGCATGGATGCTGTTCACGCGGCGTGGCCAGCAGGCTGCGCAGGTGACCGGCATCGGCGTGAGCACGCTCGGCGAGCGCGCGGGTTCCTCCGCGGTGATCGTGGTCGGCATCGCCGGCGTCGTCGGCGTGCTCGTCGCGATGCTGGCGATGGCGAACGGCTACAGCGAAACCCTGCGCCGCAGTGGTGGCAGCGACACGGCGATCGTGATGCGCGGCGCTTCGGCGTCCGAGGTGTCCTCGGTGCTCGGACACGACGCGACCGTCGTCATCGAGCAGGCGCCCGGCATCGCCAAGGACGAGGCGGGCAAGCCGATTGCCTCGCCCGAACTCGTCGTCGCGGCGAACCTGCCGATGAAGGGCGGCGACCCGGAGCAGGACGTCGGCAGCGTCACCGTGCGCGGCATCGGCGACATGGCCTGGAAGCTGCGCGCCAACGCGAAGATCATCGCCGGGCGCAAGTTCACGCCGGGCCTGCGCGAACTCGTCGTCGGCAAGGGCGCGCAGCGCCAATACGAAGGCATCGACGTCGACCGCGAGCTCAAGCTCGGCAACCAGGCGTGGAAGGTCGTCGGCATCTTCGAGTCGAACGACGCGATGGAGTCCGAGCTGTGGGGCGACGCCGACGTGGTCGGTTCGACCTATCGTCCGAACGGCAGCAACAGCCGCAGCTCGGTGTTCGTGCGCCTGACCTCCGCGGACGCGTTCGAGCCGTTCAAGGCCGCGCTGACTTCCGATCCGCGCCTGCAGGTCGATGTCGACACGACCGCGAACTACTTCGGCAAGCAGAGCGAGGGCACCACGAAGATGATCACCGCGATCGGCATCGTCGTCGGCACGATCATGGCGATCGGCGCGGTGTTCGGCGCGCTCAACACGATGTTCGCCGCGGTCGCGACGCGTGCGCGCGAGATCGCGACCTTGCGCGCGATCGGTTTTCGCGGCCTGCCGGTCGTCGTCGCGATCATGTGCGAAACGATGCTGCTCGCTTTGATCGGCGGCGCGCTCGGCGGCCTGATCGCCTGGCTCGTGTTCAACGGCTACACCGCGTCGACGATGACCGCGGGCACGACCGGCCAGTTGATGTTCACCTTCCACGTCGCCCCGTCGGTACTGTGGACCGGCATCAAGTGGGCGCTCGCGATCGGCTTTATCGGCGGACTCTATCCGGCATTGCGCGCGGCGCGCCTGCCGGTGACGACGGCGCTGCGCGAATCCTGAGCAGAGGCGGTCGGCGCGGCGAAGAACGGGGCGCGAAGGCGCCCCGTTTTCGTTTGGTCACGGCGTGGCGGGCAGCACCGGCGGGTGATATCCCAGCGTCGAGCCGAGCGCCCACAGCAGGAACAACACCAGCGGCACATGCACGACCAGCTGGATCACGGTGAAGCCGATCAGGTCGCGCGCCTTGAGCCCGAGTACGCCGAGCAGCGGCAGCATGAAGAACGGGTTGATCAGGTTCGGCAGCGCCTCGGCCGCGTTGTAGATCTGCACGGCCCAGCCGAGGTGGTAGTGCAGGTCGTTCGCCGCCTGCATGACGTACGGCGCCTCGATCAGCCACTTGCCGCCGCCCGAGGGCACGAAAAAGCCGAGGATCGCCGAATAGACGCCGATGACCAGTGCGTAGGTGTCGTGCGAGGCCAACTGCACGAACAGGTGGGAAAGCTTGTCCGCGACCGAATGGCCATCCGGGCCCTTGGCCACGGTCAGGATCGTCGCGATGCCGCCGTAGAGCGGGAACTGGATCAGCACTCCGGTCGTGCTCGGCACGGCGCGCTTGACCGCGTCGAGGAAGCCGCGCGGGCGCCAGTGCAGCAGCAAGCCTGTCATGAGGAACAGGAAGTTGTAAGTGTTGAGGTTCGAGATCGCGATATACCAGACCTTGGTCGCGAACTCGTGCACCACCCAGCCGAGCGCGAGCAGGACGACGAGGACGGTCAGCAGCGGGCTGCGTTCCAGCCATTCGCCCGGCAAGCGCGTGGCGGCGTTGTCCACTTCTATACTTTTGTCGTTCTGCACGTCGGTGAAATGCTCCGCACCCTGCGCCTCGTGCGCGCCGGGCGCCGACCACCACGCGATCAGCGCCGAGACGACGACGAGGACCAGCGTGAGCAGCATCGACTGCCAGAGGAAGATCGTCTCGGTGAACGGGATCACGCCGGTGATCGGCAGCAGCGTCTTCGGGATGCTCGCGGGATTGGCCTGCAGCTGCGCGGCCGACGACGACAGGCCCATCGCCCACGACGCGCCGAGGCCGAGGTAGGCTGCCGCGCCTGCGGCGCGGTAGTCCATCGCGAGGTCCCTGCGCCGCGCGAGCGCGCGCACGAGCAGGCCGCCGAAGACGAGGCTCAGGCCCCAGTTGATCAGCGAGGCGAGCATGCTGATGATCGCGACGAAGGCGATCGCGTTGCGCGCATTCTTCGGGATCGCCGCGAGCGCATCGATCAGGCGTGCGACCGGCGGCGAGGAGGCGACGACGTAGCCGCCGATGACGATGAACACCATCTGCATCGTGAACGGGATCAGGCTCCAGAAGCCGTCGCCGAACGCGACCGCGGTGGCCGTCGGTCCCGCGCCGATCGCGAGCGCGGCGAGCGCGACGATGACGACGCCGAGCGCGGCGAAGATGTAGGCATCGGGAAACCAGCGCTCGGCCCAGTCGGAGACGCGCAAGGCGGTGCGCGCGAGGCCGCTGCTGGCGGTGCTTGTGCTGCTCATGTTCCCTCCCGTGTACGACTGGTTTCTTCCTTCTCCACGCGGGAGAAGAGCCTGCCCCCGAAGCGTTTCTGATCGGGGATGCCCGAACGGCGGATGAGGGTTCGGCCCGGAAACGACGTTGCAGGTTGCCCGGACCCTCACCCCAACCCCTCTCCCGGCGGGAGAGGGGCTCAAGATTAGCGCAAGGCGAGATGCCCCGCTTCGAGCGCGCCCGCGCCGCGCGGTTGCGGTTCCGGCGTCGCGCCCGCGGCGAGCGGCTTGCCATGGACGACATGCGCGTACATCTTGTCGAGCGCGGCATAGGCATACGCCATCATCGGCACGTAGCGCTCGCCGAAGCCGGGCCAGGCGAGGAACGCGTCGAAGTGCTGCGCATGCTCCACGCGCCAGTAGGCGGCGTCGCGCCCGTTCGCGCGCAGCCAGGCGAGGTAGGCGTCGGAGGTGAACGCGGCGGGAACCAGGCCGTCCGCGGCGCCGTGGACGAGGAAGATCGGCAGCTCCGCGCGCGGCAGCCGCGCCTGCGTCGCCTGCACGGATTCGCGCAGGCGACGCGCCGCCGCGTCCGCGCCGGTCCACAATTCGCGCCCGGTCACGAGGCCTTTCCAGGTCGGATCGGCGCCGTTGCCCGGCGCGGCCTCGGTGATGAATACGCCGTTGCCAGGCGGAATGCCGCTCGCATCGCTCCACCATGCGGCGCGCTCCGCCGCCGTCGTCGCGCGCGGCGCGAAGTCGGCGCCGAGCGCCGAGAAACGAAAGCCGCCCGGCATGCTGCCGACCGTGCTGCGCGTATACGCGCTCGCGTAGGTCGCGCCGAACGCGCGCCACATGTCGTAGGCGGTCGTGCTCGCCGCGGTGGCGAGCGCGGCGTCCTCCCAGCCTCCCGCGCGCAGCCGCGCGAGCGCTTCGGCGGCCTGCGCCTTGGGCTCGTTCGCGTCGAGCATGCCGGCAGCGCGCAGGCTGGCGCAGCGCGCCGTCCACGTCGCGATGTTGTTGCCGGGCAGCCTCGCCAGCGCGCCGCGCACCTCGTCGAAGCGCGCGTCGAGCAGGACGCAAGGTGCGAGCAGGGCCGCCTCGGTGCCGTAGTCGTAGAGCGGCCGTGCGCGGACGCCGTCGATCTGGGGCGTAAAAATGTTCGGCTCGACCGCGACGACGCCGTCGAGCCATGCCGCCGCGTCGATGCCCGCCGCGCGCAGCACCGCGCCGCCGCCGTTCGACAGGCCGACCGCGATGATCCTCGTGTTCTGCGGCGTGAACGGCGCCTGCGCGGGGAACGCGCGATCGAGCATCGCCAGGCCGAACTGCGCCGCCTGCAGCAGATGCTCGCCCCAATGGGCCTCGGGGTTGTCGGTCGAATGCGCGTGCTTGACCGCGATGCCCGCGTCGCCGGAATGGTCGGCCGGCGCGAACTCGAGTTCGGCCGTGCCGGCTTCGGCGCGCGTGCCGTCGAGCGCGACGCCGCTGCGTGTCGCCGTATCGAAGTAGCCCGATCCCGCGCCCTTGTCGGTGTAGGCCACCGCGCAACCGTGCGCAAGCCCCCATGCGCCGGCGAACGAGATCGCGCCGTAGATGCCGCGCGAACCCGAGGAGGCGGTGACGATCAGGCAACGCGCGTTCGCGTCGAAGCCGTCCGGAATTTGCGCGAGCACGCGATGCGGCTGGGTCGCGCCCGCGGTGCGCGCGAACGTCTGGTATTCGCGACCCTCGACCTTCGGTATCGCGCCGTAGACCGTGCCGTAGCCGCCCGTGGGAGAAAGGTCGGCGATGCCCAGCCACGCGGTCTGGATCGCGCGCCGGCGCAGTTCCGCCGGGGTCGGCGCGGCCGCATCGGCGAACGCTACGGGCGGCGCGCGCAACCCGGCCAGGCCGAGCCCGGCGCTGAGCAGATCGTCGTCGTGGCGGTGCGCGGTTTCGCGGATGGTGCCGAGCGGAAAGGATATCGACATCGCTGCCTCCTGTGGCAACGATACCATGCGCACACCAGGCGTCAGCGAACTGCTGGGCACCTCGAAAAACCTACTGCGCTCGATAATTTTCGCGCCGGCGGTGCTCGGACTGCGAAGGCAGGATGCCGAAGCGGACATTCGCGCAGCGAATGGCCCGAAGGGCGAGTCGCGGATGCGACGAGTCATCCTCACATACTCGTCTGTATGCTCCGGTTCCTGCGCTCCGGCGACGTGCAAATTCTCTTCGCTCGCTACGGTTTTTCGAGGCGCCCTGCTAGAGTGCGTGCCGATGGGCACGCGCATCCTGATTGCCGACGATCATCCGCTGTTCCGCGCCGCACTGCGCAGCGCGGTGGCGCAGGCGAGGCCCGATGCGGCGATCGACGAGGTCGACGACCTCGCCGGCGTGCTGGCACGGCTCGAAGCCCAGCCGGATACCGACCTCGTCCTGCTCGACCTGCACATGCGCGACAGCCACGGTCTGGCTGGCCTCGCCGCGTTGTGCGCGCAGTTTCCTGGGGTCGCCGCGCTGGTCGTCTCCGCCTCCGAGGAAGCGAGCGTCGTGCGCCGCGCGCTCGACCACGGCGCGGTCGGCTTCGTGCCGAAAAGCACGCCACCGGCGGAGATCATCATTGCGATCCGCGCCGTGCTGGCCGGTGAGCGCTGGGTGCCGCCGGCGCTAGGGCGCGCACTGGACGAGGCGGCAAGCGATCCGGCCGATGCCGCGCTCGCCGCGCGCCTGTCGCGGCTGACCGGCCAGCAGTTCCGCGTGCTCGCGCAGATCGGCGAAGGCCGCCTCAACAAGCAGATCGCCGATTCGCTCGGCATCCAGGAGCGCACGGTCAAGGCCCACGTCAGCGCGATCTTCGACAAGCTCGGCGTGCGCAACCGCACCCAGGCGAGCGTCGTCCTGCAGCGGCTGCGCCTGCAGCAGAAATAAACCACTACAGGCGCGATGCGCTCTTGCTCTCGCCGTTGATCTTCGGATCCCTGTTTGCCGCGGCGAGGTCAGGACGGAAATGCCCAAAGGGTCGCGCGCACGATGCGCGCGAGTTCGTTGCACGCACACGGACGTGCGTTCAACGAACCCCGGCCTGACCTCGCGAACTCGCGCGGCTTCATCGCGCGAGCGCGGCATCCGGGGTGCGTTTCTCTTGGCTGCTTCTCTTTGCGCAAGCAAAGGAGAAGTGACCCGCGCGCCGGACGCGCGCGGAAAGCCGAACGGACGCGGCAACAACAGATCAAAAGCCCAAAGATCTGGATGCCAGCTTTCGCTGGCGCGGCGAGCAAGGGAAGTAAGAGATCATCCTTGCGGCGTCAATGCCGTGGCGACGAAGCGCACACCCGCGCCCTCGCTGCGCCTCAGCACCTGTTTCAGCGCGAGCGGCTTGAGCGGTTTGTACAGCAGCATGAGGCCGAGCTCGAGCGCGCGTTGGCGCAGCGCGGCGTCGCGGTCGGCGGTGAGGATCGCGGCCGGGATGTCGCCGAGGGCGATCTGCAGCTTGGTGTACAGATCCAGGCCGTTGGCGCCGCCGGCCAGGTGATAGTCGAGGATGGCGATGTCGGGTCGCTCGCCGCGGGCGAGTTCGAGGGCCTTGGCGGCGTCCGCCGCCGCGAGCACGCGCCAGCCCCACTGTTCGAGCAGGGTGCGCAGCGCGACCAGCGCCTGCGGCTCGTTGTCGACGATCAACGCGCAGCCTTTCGGCGCGTCGGCCGCCGGCGCGGTCTCCTGTACCGGCGCTGCGTTTGCGATCGCCGCATACGCGGCCGCACTGCGCGGCACGCTCACCGCAAACACGCTGCCGCGCCCGGGCCAGGAGCGCAAGTCGAGGCGATGGTCGAGCAGCCGCGCCATGCGCTGGGCGATGGCCAGTCCGAGCCCGAGGCCCTGGTTGCCTGCGCGGTTGCCGCGGCGGAATTCTTCGAAGATCAGGCGGGTCTCGCCTTCGGCGATG
Organism: Pseudomonadota bacterium; assembly: GCA_018240505.1. Lineage (GTDB taxonomy): Bacteria > Pseudomonadota > Gammaproteobacteria > Xanthomonadales > Rhodanobacteraceae > Rudaea. The sequence continues at coordinate 52,629 of JAFEFQ010000248.1, read as the reverse complement.
CCGGGACCGGTGTCCCAGACTTCGATGCGCAGTTGCGCGCCCGCACGCCGGCAGCCGAGCAGCACCTGACCCGATTCGACGTGATGCAGCGCGTTGGAAAGGAAGTTTTGCAGCACGCGGCGCAGCAGGTGCGGGTCCGAGCGCACCCAGGCGCGGGTGGGCACGTGACGCAGGCTCAGGCCCTTTTCGTTCGCCAGCGCGGCGAACTCTGCGGCGAGCGCGCCGAGCAGTTCGTTGAGCGCGAATGCGCGCGGGCGGGCCACGAGCTTGCCCGCGTCGAGCCGCGCCATGTCGAGCAGTCCGCCGAGCAGCGACTCGGTCGCGGTCAGCGAGCTGTGCAGATGGCGTGCGGTGACGCGGCCGTCGTCGTCGGTGCGCGCCGCGAGGCTGTGCGCGAACAGTTGCGCGGCGTGCAACGGCTGCATCAGGTCGTGGCTGACCGCAGCGAGGAAGCGCGTCTTGGTCTCGTTCGCGGCTTCGGCGGCGTGTGTCGCGCGCTCCAGTTCGGCCGTGCGTTCGGCGACGCGCGCCTCGAGCGTCTCGTTCACGCGTTCGAGCGCGAGCGCGGCGCGGCGAAATTCGGTGACGTCGGTGAACGTGGCGACGAAGCCGCCGCCCGGCATCGGGTTGCCGCGGATCTCCACCACGCTGCCGTCCGGAAAGCGCCGTTCCGACAGATGCGGGGTGCCCGTGCGCATATGCGCGAGGCGGCGCCGCACGGCCGCTTCGAGCTGCTCCGGCGCGCACGCGTCGGCGCCGATCATGCCCGCGCCGATGCTGTAGCGCGCGAGTTCCTCGACCGGGCGGCCCACCTTGAGCAGCCCGGGCGGATACAGGAAAAGTTCGGCGTAGCGCCGGTTCCACGCGACCACACGCAATTCGGCATCGACGACGCAGATGCCCTGCGACATGTTCTCGAGCGCGGCGAGCAGCACGCGCTGGTTGAAGCGCAAGTCGGCCGAGGCCTCGTCGACGATCGCCGCGACCGTGTCGAGCTGCATGCGCCGCTCGCGCCGCGCGACATCGAGCAGCAGGCGCGCGCTCGATGCGCCGATCACGGCCGAGAGCTCGTGCTCGACCGCGGCGAGCGTGGCCGCGTCGGCCGGCCGGTGCGCGGGCGCGTTGCCGACGAGCAGGCGCGCGCGTTCGTCGGAAAGAAAGCGCGAGGCGAGGGCGCGCAATTCCTGATTGCAGAGTTGCCCGCCGACCGCAGGCGCATCCGCGCGCTTGCCGAACAGTTCGACCAGGGCGATGACGATGAGGTTGGTGGCTATGCCGAGGACCACCGCGCGCGTCAGCGGACCGAAGCCGTCGAGGCCGAACAGGTGCGTCGGCGCGAGCGCGCCGAAACCGAGCGGCCCGTTCGACAGCCACGCCGCGTGCGGGAAGATCACGCCGGGCAGCAGCGTGTACATCCATACGAGCGTGCCTGCGGCGAGTCCGGCGAATACCGCGCGCGTGCCGAGTTGCGGACGGTACAGCGCCGCCCAGGTCGTCGGCGCGAGCCCGCCCAGCGCCGAGAACGACAGTGCGCCGATGTCGGCCAGGGCCGCGTCGTCGAAGATCACGCGGCTGTAGGCCCAGGCCAGGGCGATGATGACGACGATGGCCGCGCGGCGCTGCCACAGCACTTCGCCGCGCAAGTCGTTCTCGGCCTCGTTCTGGCCCCAGCCGGCGCGCAGGCGCAGCGGCGCGACGAAGTGGTTGGCGACCATCAGGCTCAGCGCGAGCGTGGCGACGACGACCATGCAAGTCGAGGCGGACAGGCTGCCGAGGAAGGCGGTGAGGGCGAGCGCGCGTTCGCCGTGCGCGAGCGGCAGCGCGAGCAGGTAGAGGTCCGACGGCACGCCCTGCGCGGCGAGTTGCGCATCGCCGAGCCGCGCGAGCGGCAGGGCCGGCACCGAAATCAGCAGCATGTACAGCGGGAACAGCCAGCGCGCGGTCTTGAGATGGTGCTCGTCGCGGCACTCGACCACGCCGGTGTGGAACTGGTGCGGCAGGGTGAACATCGCCAGCGCTCCGAGCACGATCAGGCTCGGAAAGCCGGTCAGGTCGTGCGTGCGCGGCGCCGCGGCTTCGCCGGGAATCGGCGCCATCAACAGCAGGCTGGTCAACGCGAGCATCGCGACGAGCTTGAACAGCGACTCGAACGCCACGGCGAGCACAAGACCGCGGTTGTGCGCGACCGCGGACGCGCGCCGCGTGCCGAACACGATCGCGAACAGCGCCATCGACAGCGCGACCCAGAGCGCGCCGTCGCGCCAGGCGGTCAGGCCGCGCGGATCGCCGAGAATCGTCGTGAAGCTCATCGCCACCGCCTTCAGCTGCAGCGCGATATAGGGCAGCATGCCGAGCAGCATCACCGCGGTGATCAGCGCGCTGAGCGCGGGGCTGCGGCCGAGGCGCGTCGAGATCAGATCGGCGAGCGAGCTCGAATTGTGTTCGCGCGCGAGGCGAACAAGGCGAAAAAGTATGCCGATCCCGAGGACGTACATCGCGATCGCGCCGACGAAGTTCGGCGGCACCCACCAGCCCGAGCGGCTGGCCTGGGTCGTGTTGCCGAGAAACGTCCACGACGTGCAGTGCACCGCGAGCGAAAGCGCATACACCGCCGCCCAGCGCTTTTCCAGCGCGCGCGGATGGCGCTCGCCGTAGACCGCCACGGCGAACAGCACGCCGAGCCAGACGATGCCGGAGGCGATGACGAGGGAGGCGCTCAACATGCGGCAAGCATAGCCGCGGCGCAGGCCGGACGCACGATTGCCGTGTTTTGGCGGCGATGACCAAAAGGTATGGTGCGCCGCAGCGCGAGCGGTGCGAAAATGGCGGGGTTTCCCCTGTCCCAGCCCGCGTACCTACATCATGCCCGCCATCAAGCAAGCCGACTTCATCCAGAGCATCGCCGACGCGTTGCAGTACATCAGCTACTACCATCCGGTCGACTACATCAGGAACCTTGCGAGTGCCTACGAGCGCGAAGAGTCGCCGGCGGCCAAGGATGCGATCGCGCAGATCCTGATCAACTCGCGCCTGTGCGCCGAGGGCCACCGGCCGATCTGCCAGGACACCGGCATCGTCACCGTGTTCCTGAAAGTCGGCATGAACGTGCGCTGGGATGCGCAGATGTCGCTCGAAGACATGGTCAACGAAGGCGTGCGCCGCGCGTACAACGATCCGGACAACAAGCTGCGTGCTTCCATCCTCGCCGATCCCGCGGGCAAGCGCACGAATACGAAGGACAACACGCCGGCCGTGATCAACGTCAGCATCGTACCGGGCGAAAGCGTCGACGTGATCGTCGCGGCCAAGGGCGGCGGTTCCGAGGCGAAGTCGAAGTTCGCGATGCTGAATCCGTCCGATTCGATCGTCGACTGGGTGCTCAGGACCGTGCCGACGATGGGCGCCGGCTGGTGCCCGCCCGGCATGCTCGGCATCGGCATCGGCGGCACCGCGGAGAAGGCGATGCTGCTGGCGAAGGAATCGCTCATGGATCCGATCGACATCACCGACCTGCAGGCGCGCGGCGCTTCGAACCGCGCCGAGGAGTTGCGCCTGGAACTGTACGACAAGGTCAATGCGCTCGGCATCGGTGCGCAGGGCCTCGGTGGTTTGACGACCGTGCTCGACATCAAGGTGCGCGACTATCCGACGCATGCGGCGAACCTGCCGATCGCCATGATCCCGAACTGCGCGGCGACGCGGCATGCGCATTTCACGCTCGACGGCTCGGGGCCGGTCGTGCTCGAGCCGCCCTCGCTCGAGGACTGGCCGAAGCTCACCTACAGCCCGACCGGTGCGCGTCGCGTCGACCTCGACACGATCACGCCGGAACTCGTCGCCACGTTCAAGCCCGGCGAAGTGCTGCTGCTCAACGGCAAGCTGCTCACGGGCCGCGACGCCGCGCACAAGCGCATCGTCGACATGCTCAATCGCGGCGAGAAGTTGCCCGTGGATTTCCGCGGACGCTTTATCTATTACGTCGGCCCGGTCGATCCGGTGCGCGACGAGGTCGTCGGCCCGGCCGGCCCGACCACGGCGACGCGCATGGACAAGTTCACCGAACAGGTGCTTGCGCAAACCGGCCTGCTCGGCATGGTCGGCAAAGCCGAGCGCGGCCCCGCCGCGATCGAGGCAATCCGCAAGCACAAATCGGTGTATCTGATGGCGGTCGGCGGTGCGGCCTATCTAGTATCGAAAGCGATCCGCGCCTCGCGCGTCGTCGGCTTCGCCGACCTCGGCATGGAGGCGATCTACGAGTTCGAGGTCAAGGACATGCCGGTCACCGTCGCGGTCGATGCGCAAGGCACCAGCGTGCACCAGACCGGTCCGCGCGAATGGCAGGCAAAGATCGGCAAGATTCCGGTCGTTGTCGCGTAGGCCTCACTGAGTTGATGGATACAGGCGTGACAAGATCGTTCAATCTGGATTTCTTTGCTCTCGAAGCAGATCAAAAAACTGTCTTCGATTTTCTGTTTTCGTCAACAGACGTTAGAGTTTTCGAGTCTTATTCGGCTTTTGGTTCCGAGCTGCGGGAATTTCGGTCGACCGAGAAGATTGCTTCTTCCCAGCAACTCGGTACCGATGCCGGCGGTAGCGGGTTTGCTCTGTCACTGCAGTTGTGGTCACCATCAGTTATGCGTGATTTTACGATTACGAAGGTCAAACTCGATCCTTCGAAATGCGATGGACATACCTTTCGGTATCGAATCGATGGAGGAGGCCTCATCCAGCTGTATTTGGGAGGTCTATGCGAGCGTGTGGTAACCAAGTCGCATTTTGGCCATCGGAGCCAGGTTCGAGCACAGGCTTGGGGCGCAGATGATGGCGTCGATTGGAAAGCGCTCACAGTTCTCTCCAACCGCATTCAATATCATGTGCGAAAACGGCTTGCGGCGGCCAAGGCCGGAAGCATGCCCGTGCTTCCCCAAGCCTTGGAGCATGCCCGTGCGGGATATGCGCTGAAGCTTGCTGCACAAACTCCGTGGAGTTTTGACTGGAAGGCGGAATGAGCTATGCGCGCTTTTTGGTGCGCAATTCCCGCATCCAGCGTCAGCGGGTCATCGCCGGTTCTCAACGCTTCATTCAAGACGCGATTGATCTCGGTTTGATAGCCGACCCCGCAGCCTCGGCGTGCTTGCGGAAGCCCGCGATGACCGCATCGTCAAGCATGATCAAGATGCGCTTCTTGCGTCGTGCCGCGTCGCGCAGCGCAGTCAGGCGCGGAACCTCGCGTGCGCGTTTGGCCTTGCTGAAATCGTATTCTTTGCGCATAGGATTTGCTCTCTTTCTCCGTCGCGTTGCGCGCGGAAATGAGCCGGGGCTTTCGCCGCGCAGGGTTTGTGCTACGGTCAGCAGGCGGCCCGTTCGCTCATGCCCAGCAGTGCCCAGCGTGGTTCGCCGGATGCATCGATATCTTCCCGGACCAACGCTTCCGGATCGAGCAGGCACGAGGCGGCTTCTTCGAAATCGGCGCCATGCTTCGCGAGATTCGTCCTGGCTTTGGCCGGATCGTATTCGACGTGCATGTCGGAGTGTATATCCGATATGGTATTCGCCGTCCGCTACTTCTTGGCTTTCGCGAGCGTGATCGCCGCGACGCCGGCGACGATGATGACGGTGCCGATGATGTCGAGGCGCGACACCGCTTCGCCGCCGAGCAGCACGCCGACCAGGACGGCGACGGGCGGGTTGACGTAGGCGTAGCTCGAGGCGAGCGCCGGGCGCGTGTGGTGCAGCAGGTAGATGTAGGCGCTGAAACCGAGCAGCGAGCCGAACACGATGAGGTAGGCCATCGCCGCGAGCGAGGTCGCATCGGGCACCGCGCTGAAGTGCTCGCCGCTGGCGAGCGAGACGATGGCGAGCGGCACGCTGCCGGCGAGCATCTGCGCGGCGGCGCTCATCATCGGTTCGGGCATGTCCTGGTGTTTGCTCCAGACCGAGCCGAACGCCCAGGCGATCGGCGAAATCACGAGCGCGATCGCGCCGGCCGGCGAGCCGCGCAGTTCGCCGCCGAGGTTGAGCACGACGATGCCGACGAAGCCGATCACGAGGCCGATCCACTCCATCCGGTTCGGCCACTGCCCGTAGAGGCCGGCGAAGATCGCCATGAACAGCGCGGCGCTCGCGACCGCGACCGCGGCGATGCCCGAGGCGACCGTCTGCTCGGCGTAGCAGACGCCGCCGTTGCCGACACCGAGCAGCAGGGTGCCGGTGACGAGGCAGTTGAGCCACTGGCGTCGCGTCGGCGCCTTGCTGCCGCGCCAGAGCAGCAGCGCGAACATGAGGCCGCCGGCGACGACAAAACGAATCGCGGCCAGGGCGAAGGGAGGGAAGCCGGTCAACGCAACGCGCAGGCCGTAGTAGGTCGAGCCCCAGATCACGTACACGCCGAACAAGGCGAGCGGGATCAGGACGCGCGGAGTCAACAGTTGCGAGGAAGCAGCGGAATCGGCAGGCGTCGCATCGTTCATCGGCGGATTTTACCGGCCGGCGCGCAAACACTACAGCGCCGCCTGGGCGGCGCGGTCAGGTACCGATGGATTGATGATGGCGCCGTGTGCCGGATCGAATCAGTGCTTGACCGATGCGGCGCGGTTCTGCAGCACGACGAACTCGCCTTCGATCACGTTCGCGTGTCGCGAAGGCGCCGGCCGCGCCGCGCCCGCCCGGGTGAATGCGCGCACGAGCGCGACGATCGTGCCGATCACCGCGAACGCGACGAGGGCGAGCAGGCCCAAGGCAAGAATTCCTCCCAGCAACACGATGCCGAGCACGCCGATCAGCACGCGCGCAAAGGGATGGTGAGGGCGGTTGAACCAGCGCCAATAGGACATGTCGGCGACGCTCCGTGGCAAAATGGGAAATCGGTATCCCCCGATACCGCGCAGCCGGGTAATTAGATACCGATGTCCGTTACGAAAGCGTTATGCAGAATCGAAGAAATCCCCGATGGCGGCGCGATCGAGGTGGGCATCGTCGACGAATGCGACGGGCTTCGCGATTCGCTGATGCTGACCCGGCAAGGCGACAGCGTACGCGCGTACCGCAACGTCTGCCCGCATGCCGGCCGGCGTCTGGACTGGGCACCGAACCAGTTCCTCATCGAGGACGGCTACGTGATCTGCACGGCGCATGGCGCGATGTTCCGGCTCGCTTCGGGCGAGTGCGTGTCGGGGCCGTGTCGCGGGACCGGGTTGACCGAAGTGGCGGTCGAGTCGCATGGAGACGAAGTCCTGTTGCAGGCAGAGTAGCGCTAGATGCTTGTGCCCCGCGCCATTCCCGAGGCTCTCAACAGCCGAAGGGCTGGTCAAGCGGGCATGACGGCGTTGCATGCCCAAGTCGGCAGGATCAGCGGAAGACGAGGTTCACCGCGACGAGCATCACGATGAGCATCAGCAGCGTCAGCGGCAGGCCGACGCGCAGGAAGTCGCGCGCACGGTAGCCGCCGGGACCGGCGACGAGGGTGAGTACCGGGTTCGCGCTCGCGATCAGGAAGCTGTTCGAGGTCGAGACCGCGACGATCAGCGCGTAGATCGCCGGATTGCCGTTCGAGGCAAGTGCGATGTTGATCGCCATCGGTACCATCATCACGGTCGCGCCGACGTTGGAAATGATCTGGGCGAAGAACAGCGTGAGCACCGCGATCACCACCTGCAGCGCCCATTGCGGCCAGGCGCCGAGATAGCGCAGCACTTCCTGCGCGAGCCAGGCGGCGGCGCCGGTCGCGTCCATGGCCCAGCCGAGCGGAATCAGGCAGGCGAGGGTGAAGATCGTCTTCCAGTTGATCGCGCTGTAGGCTTCTTCCATCTTGAGCACGCCGGCGAGCAGCATGCCGACCGCGCCGGTCAGCATCGCGATCGAAAGCTTCAGATCGGTGAACAGGCCCAGGCCCATCGCCAGCGCGAAGAAGGCGATGGCGTGCCAGATCTTGCCCGGCCGGCCTTCCTCTTTCGGGTAGTCGGTGACGACGACGAAGTCGTGATCTTCCGCGGCGACGGCGAGATCGCGCCAGAGGCCGTGCAGCACGAGCGTGTCGCCCGCGCGCAGCGCGACGCCGCGCACGTCCTCGCGAAAGATTTCGTCGCCGCGGTTCACCGCGAGCACGCTGATGCCGTAGCGCTTGCGCAGGTGCAGGGCGCCGACGTTCTGCTTGACGAATTCCGAGTTCGGCGGAATCACCGCTTCGGCGATGCCGGCGCGGGTCGGGTTGAACATGTCGCGGAACCAGCGCAGTCGCGTCTGCGCGAGCAACAGGTTTAGGTTGGCGAAATGCTCGATCTCGGCGCGCTTGCCGAGCGTGCCGAGCACGGTGCCGACCCAGATCATCGTATCCGCCGGTGGAGCCAGTCGTATTTCATCACCGTTCTTGATCGCGAGGATCAGCGGCGCGCCGCGCAGCGCCTCGGCCTCGAGCACGCTCATGCCGACGAGCGGCGACTCCGCGGTCACGGTCAGCTCGAACACTTCGCCCGAGATGCCGTAGGTCTCGGCGAAGTAGGTGTCGGTGCGGCCTGGCGTGACGCCCTGGCTCTCCTCGTCCGAAGGCAGCAGCTTGCGCGTGAACAGGGCGAAATAGGCGAGGCCGGTGACGAGCAGGGGAATGCCCACCGGCGCGATCGAGAACAGCGAAAAGGTCTGGATCGTTTGCGCACCCTGCGGCAGGTTGCGGTTCGCGCTCGCAATCAGATCGTTGAGCAGGATCAGTGGCGAATTCGAGATCATGGTCATGTTCGTGCCGCAGAGAATGCAGAACGCCATCGGCATCAACAACCGCGACAGCGGCACGCCGGTGCGCGAGCTGATGCGGCTGACCACGGGCAGGAACAGCGCGACAAGGGCCTGGCTCTGCAGGATCGAGGACAGGCCGCCGACCATCGCATTGATCGCGAGGCTCAATCGGGACTCCGCGCCCTTGGCCAGGCGCAGGATGAACGAGGCCGCCTTGTTGAGCACGCCGGTGCGGTCGAGGCCCGCGCCCATGATCATCACGCCGAGCAGCGAGATCACCGCGTTGCCGGCGAAGCCGTCGAACAACTGCTCGACCGGCACCAGGCGCGTGATGCCGATCACGACGATGACGAGCAGGGCGATCAGGTCCCCGCGTATCCATTCGAGCACGAGCATGAGCACGGTGAAGGCGAGGAGGCCGAACACGAGCAGCATGTCGTGGGTGAGGAGGAGTCCTTGATTCATCGCATGCCGCGGGGCTCGATCTTTGTTGTTCTTTGCTCGTCATTCCAGCGGAAGCTGGAATCCATTTTGATCTTGCTTTGTTTTTGATCTTCTGTGGCCGCATCCCTTCTGTTTTCCGCTCGCATCCCGCGAGCGGGCTACTTTCTTTGCTCGTGCAAAGAAAGTAGCCAAAGAAACACGCCCCGGATGCCGCGCCCTTCGCGCTGCGCGCTGCGCGTGTGCGAGGTCATGCCGGGGTTCGTTGAACGCCCATCCCTGTGCGTGCAACGAACTCGCGCGCGTCGTGCGCGCGACCCTGCGGGCGTTTCCGTCCTGCCCTCGCCGCGGCAAACGGGGGCCCCAAGATCAAGAGCGCAATCCAAAGCAGTTTCGCTCTGCGCTTGCGCCTTTGTTGTGTTCTCAAACTCGTTCGTAGATGAAATCCCATACGCCGTGGCCCAGACGCAAACCGCGTTTCTCGAAATGCGTTTCGATGCGCCAGCCGGGGCGCGGCAGGCCTTGGCCTTTGCCGGCGGTGTTGCGCCAGGCGGGCGCGGCGTCGAGCACTTCGAGCATATGCGTCGCATAGTCGGCCCAGTCGGTGGCCAAATGCAAGCTGCCGCCGCGCGCAATGCGACTGGCTAGCAGGACGACGAAATCGGGCTGGATCAGGCGGCGCTTCTGCTGGCGTTTCTTCGGCCACGGATCGGGGAAGTAGATGCGCGCTTCGGCCAGCGATTCCGGCGCGATCGCATTGCGCAGTATCTCGACCGCGTCATGGTTGTAGAGACGCACGTTGGCGACGTCGTGCGCCGCCAGCGCGTTCATCAGGCGGCCGACGCCGGGACGGTGCACCTCGATGCCGATGAAATTCTTTTCCGGCTCGTACAGGCCGGCATGCAGCAACTGTTCGCCGTTGCCGAAGCCGATTTCGAGCACAAGCGGCGCGCTTCGTCCAAATATCTGCGCATGGTCCGGCGGCGCCGCGGCCGGTTCGAGGCCGAAGCGCGCCCAATGCTGCTCGAACGCGCGCTGCTGCGCCGGCGTGAAGCGCCCCTGGCGCAGGACGAAGCTGCGGATATGGCGTTGAGGGATGCTCATGCCTGGCGCAGCAGGTGGCTGTTTTTGAAAAGTGCGGCCAGGGATGGCCGCTGTTTGATTTTCGCGAACGGGGATGATCGCACTAGAACATCCCGTCGATGGGGCTGGATGCCGAGGCGAAGCGCTTGCGCGGAATGCGGCCGGCGAGGAAGGCCTCGCGCCCGGCCTCGACCGCCTTCTTCATCGCGCTCGCCATGAGCACGGGATTCCGCGCGCCGGCGATCGCGGTGTTCATGAGCACGCCGTCGCAGCCGAGTTCCATCGCGATCGCGGCGTCGGATGCCGTGCCGACGCCGGCGTCGACGAGCACGGGCACCTTGGCGTTCTCGACGATCTCGAGCAGGTTCCAGCGGTTCTGGATGCCGAGGCCCGAGCCGATCGGCGCGGCCAGCGGCATCACCGCGACGCAGCCGATCTCCTCGAGGCGGCGCGCGAGGATCGGATCGTCGCTCGTGTACACCATGACTTCGAATTTGTCGGCGACGAGCTGCTCGGCCGCTTTCAACGTCTGCACGACGTCGGGAAACAGGGTTTTCTGATCGCCGAGCACTTCGAGCTTGACCAGGTTGTGGCCGTCGAGCAGTTCGCGCGCGAGCCGGCAGGTGCGCACCGCGTCGTCGGCCGTGTAGCAGCCGGCGGTGTTCGGCAGGATCGTGTAGCGATCCGGCGGCAACACGTCGAGCAGGTTGGGTTGATCCTTGTCCTGGCCGATATTCGTGCGGCGGATCGCGACCGTGACGATCTGCGCACCGGCGGCGTCGGTCGCGCGGCGCGTCTCTTCGAGATCCTTGAACTTGCCGGTGCCGGTCAGCAGGCGCGAGCGATAGGCTTTGCCGGCGATGACGAGGGCGTCGTCTGCGGATGTTGCGGGGCGGATTTGGGCGTTCATTTTTGCTTTGTGCGGAATTCTTGGGGTTCCAACGTGTGCGCTCGACTTCGTCTCGCTGACCGTTGCTAGGCTCGGCCATCCCGGCCTCGCCAAGCAACCCATCCCTGCGCATCCTGCTTCGGGCCGTCGGCTTCGCGCGATATGCGCGTCAACGCATATCGCAAGCGCTCAGCCTCCGCCAAGCGCATGCACGATCTCTATGCGGTCGCCATCGAGCAGCACGCGCTCGCGGTGCAAGCTTTTCGGCACGATCTCGCGATTGATCTCGACGGCGACGCGGCGTTCGGCGTAACCCGCAGCTTCGAGCAAGGCGGCGACGCTGGTCGACGTCTGCACCTGCTTCGCTTCGCCGTTGAGCTGGATGGTGAGCATGCGTGCATTGTAACGCCTCGTGCGCGCGGGCAGGGGCGTGGGCAAAAGAAAACGCCCGGCAGGTGCCGGGCGTTGTTCGAAGTGTAGCAGGCGCGATCAGCGCTGACCGCGGTCGTTCCCCTTGTCGTCGCGCTGCACGCGGCCACGCCCTTGCGGCTGCTCGGAGCGCGGCTGCGGCTGCTCGACGTGTTGCTGTGGCTGCACGCGCATGGTGTCCACTCGCGGCTGGGCCTGCTGCTGCGCGCGCATCTGCATCTCCTGGCGTTGCTGCACCTGTTGCTGTTGCTGGATCTGGATTTGCTGGCGCTGCTGGATTTCGTTCTGTTGCCGCTGTTGAACGTCGAAGTTCTGCTGGCGACGCATCTGCATCTCCTGGTTTTGCTGCGCCTGCTGCTGTTGCTGGATCTGCACTTGCTGGCGTTGCTGGATATCGCGCTGCTGGCGCTGCTGCGCCTCGGAATCCTGCTGGCGGCGCATCTGCATTTCCTGGCGTTGCTGGGCCTGCTGTTGCTGCTGGACCTGCACTTCCTGCTGGCGCTGCTGGAAGTCGGCGCGCGGCGCGCGTTCGACCGGCGTCGAACGATATTCCTGCACGCTGTCGCGCTGCGGGCGGTCGACCTTGCGGCCGGTGTCGACGGCAGCATTGTTGTCGCTGCGCAGCACGCGTTGCTGCGGGTTGTCGGCCGCGTTCGGATTGGCATAACGGCTCGACGGCAGGGCGCTGCGTTCCATCGGCTGGCTGCGACCGCTCGGCGCCACGGCGGCGTTGTTCTGCTGCTGCGGATTGCCGCGCAGAACCTGGTCGTTCTGCACGCGGGCGTTGTTATCGAGCGCACGGCGCGTGTCGCGGCCGGTGTCGTTCTGGCGGCCGTTGTCGATCACGCGTGCATCCGTCTGGGCGGGGCCGCCCGTGCGCGGCTGGATCGTCGGCGCGAGTGAGCGTGCCGGCATGCCGTCGCGGGTGACGACGTTGACGTTCGGACGCGCCGTGAGCGCTGCGCGCTGCGCCTGCTCGCCGTTGCCGACCACGCTCGGCGCGGTGCGCATCTGCGCGACCGGCAGGGCGCGGCCCGGATCGCGTTGCAGCAGGCTTTCGCGCTGCGCGAACGAGGCGATCGGCGCGGGCGGACGCGTGGCGGCGATGACACTGCGCGTTTGCAGCGCCTGCGGCGGCGCGGCTGCGCGACGGTCTCCGCCATTGAAGGCGAGACTCTGGCGTGTCGGCGCGACCGCGGCGAAACCGGCGACGCGCGCGTTGGCGAACGTTTCGCGGTTGACCGGAATCACCGAACCGCGTATCTCGCGCGAACCGGTGAAGACATCGCCGCGCACCGCGGTGATCGCGTTGGCGACGTTGCGGTTGGCGTAGTTGATGCGGCCGTAGTCCAGATTGCCGCGCTGGTAGTTGCCGTAGAAATTGTTGATCGTGACGTTGTTGATCCTCGTGTTGTAGACGTTGACGTTGGTGAAGTAGTCGCGGCTCACGCGGTAGCCCGGCACGTAGACGTCGCGTGGGCCGAGCGGGAACCAGCCGACCGGACCGCCGACGCTGAACGACAGGCGTGCACCGCCGCCGCCGACGAAGGCGACGAGCGCGGGCGCGTAGTACGAACGCACGTTCATCCGGCCCGGGCACCAGCCCCAGCGGTTGCCGATATAGGCCCAGCGGCCGTAGTGGAACGGCGCGAAGCCCCACGGCGAGGAATCGACCCAGGTCCAGCCGTAGGCGCCGACCCAGTTCCAGCGGCCGTAGCTGTACGGCGACCAGCCGACCGCGACCTGGCTTGGATACCAGACGTTGCCGTAGTCGGGCGAGGTGTCCCAGTTGCCGTAGCTGTCGAGGTCGTCGTAGCCGATCACGTCTTCGGCGACGTACTGGCGCGAGCGCGAATTGTCCCAGCGCCCGTCGCGCTCGAAGCTGAAACGGTCGAAATCGTCCGGGCTGGGCACGCCGTTGCTGACGTAGTCGCGCAACTGCGGGTCGTTGAAGCGGATCGACTGGCCTTCTTCGATGCGGAAGCGCGCGCCGGCCTCGCCGTAGGCGTCGCCGCCGCCGCGGAACGCGGTGACGATCGTTCCGCGGCCGTCCGGGGCAACGTCGATGCGGTACTCGCCGACGCGATTGATGACGAAGGCGAGTGTCGGCGTGTCGACCTCGTAGGTCTGGCCGTCGTAGATGCGGCGCACGCGCAGGTTGAGCGTGCCCTCGGTCAGCTCGATCTGCGCCATGTTGTCGTCGAGGTTGAGGAAGTGGAAGCTCGAACGCTCGTCGACGCGGATCGCCGACGAACCGATCTGCAGTTCGGCGCGCGCGCCGCGATCGGTCCACAGCTTGTCGCCCGAGATCAGCGGACGGTTGATCTCGGCCTGCACCCAACTGTCCTCGCCGGCCGGCGCGAAGCTGACCGCGCCGTTGACCAGGGCCAGGCGAGCAACGCGCGTGGGCGGGTCGATGGCGGGGCTGGAGGCGTCGGCGTACCCGGGGCCGTCCTGGGAATAGTCCGGCGTCGGTTGGGCGTAGCCCGCGCCGGCGAGCAGCAACCCGGCCAACAATACGGCGGCAGATTTGTACATGATCATGGCGAACGCTCCTTTGCGTTGCGCGGGTGGTGGTGGGTAAAGCCCGGGAACCCGGCAGGCGAGCCGCGCGACGGAGATTTGGATGCGCTGCGCCGACTCCCGATCGGACCCCGTAACTCTACGCACATAGTTAAGCGCAACCAAGCTGAATGCGGACTTTCGGTTTTGCGTTGTGGCGCGCGGTTTGCGACGGCATTTATCCGGCGCTTAGCGAGGCGTGGCCGACCGCGGCCGCAGCCGCGCAAAACCCGGGAAAATGCGCAAAAAGCCGCCCGGGCGATAAGCATATGCGTTCGCGCATATTGCGACGCAAGGAAGTTCCGTTACCCTGTCCACCAGTCATTCAGATCCGGGGCAGTCATGAAACGATACGTGCTGGCTTTTGCCGTGCTCGGCGCGGTCGCCGGAGGTGCGCGGGCGGCGGAACTGCTCAACGTCTCCTACGATCCGACGCGCGAACTCTACACGCAACTCAACGAAAAGTTCATCGCCGACTGGAAGGCGAAGGCCGGCGAGGCGGTGGCGATCAAGCAGTCGCACGGCGGTTCCTCGGCGCAATCGCGCAAGATCATCGACGGGCTCGAGGCCGACGTGGCCACGCTCGGCATCGCCTCCGACATCGACGTACTCGCCGACAAGGGCCTGCTGCCGGCCGACTGGCAGAAACGCCTGCCGGGCGACTCGACGCCGTACAACTCGACCATCGTCCTGCTCGTGCGCAAGGGCAATCCCAAGGCCATCAAGGATTGGGGGGATCTGGTCAAGCCCGGTGTCGCGGTGATCACGCCGAATCCGAAGACCTCGGCCGGTGCGCGCTGGAACTTCCTCGCCGCATATGCCTACGCGCTCAAGCAGAACGGCAACGACGACGCCGGCGCGCGCGCATGGATAGCCCAGCTGTACAGCAACGTGCCCGTGCTCGACACCGGCGCGCGCGGCTCGACCGTCACCTTCGCCCAGCGCGGCCTCGGCGACGTGCTGATCGCTTGGGAAAACGAGGCCTATCTGGCTTCGGCGGAATTCGGCGCGGACAAGTTCGACATCGTCGTGCCGTCGAGTTCGATCCTCGCCCAACCGCCGGTCGCGGTGGTCGACAAGAACGCGAAGAAGCATGGCACCGAGAAGCTCGCCGAGGCGTATCTGAAGTTCCTCTACACGCCCGAGGCACAGGAGATCATCGCGAAGAACCACTACCGGCCGCTCGATCCGGCCGTCGCGGCGAAGTACGCCGCGAGTTTTCCGAAGATTGACCTGACCACGATCGCGCAGTTCGGCGGCTGGAAGGCCGCACAGCCGAAATTCTTCGGTGACGGCGGCGTGTTCGACCAGATCTACGAGAAGAAGTAGCGCGGCAATGGGCGCGATCGCACTCCCGCAGCTCACGCGCGCGCCCTCGCGCCGGCGTGCGATGCCGGGTTTCGGCCTGACGCTCGGCTTCACCCTGAGCTATCTGTCGCTGATCGTGCTGATTCCGCTCGCCGCGCTCGCGATCAACGCGGCCGGGCTCGGCGTCGGCGGCATCTGGAAGGTGCTCACCACCTCGCAGGTGATCAACGCGCTCAAGCTCAGCTTCGGCGGCGCGCTGGTCGCGGCGGCGGTCAACGCCGTGTTCGGCAGCCTGATCGCCTGGACCTTCGTGCGCTATGAATTCCCCGGCAAGCGCGCGCTGCAGGCGATGATCGACCTGCCGTTCGCGCTGCCGACCGCGGTCGCCGGCATCGCGCTGACCGCGCTGTATTCCGTACCGACCGTGCCGAGTCCGGGACAGGGCTGGCTCGGCGTGCCGCTCGAGGCGCTCGGCATCAAGGTCGCCTACACCCGGCTCGGCGTGATCGTGGCGATGACCTTCATCAGCCTGCCGTTCGTGGTGCGCACGCTAGAACCCGTGCTCGAGCAGGTCGACCGGCAGTACGAGGAGGCTGCGGCGACGCTCGGCGCGACGCGCTGGCAGGCGGTCTCGCGCATCGTCTTCCCGGCGCTGCAGCCGGCGCTGCTGACCGGCACCGCGCTCGCGTTCGCGCGCGCGGTCGGCGAGTACGGCTCGATCATCTTCATCGCCGGCAACCTGCCCAACCTGACCCAGATCGCGCCGCTCTTGATCGCGATCGATCTCGACCAGCACGAGGTTGGCGCGGCCACGGCGATCGCCGTGGCCATGCTCGCGCTGTCGTTCGCGATCCTGTTCGGCATCAACCTTTTGCAGACCTGGACGCGGCGGTCGGAAAGGAGGACGGCATGAGCGCCGTGGCGGTCGGGCATCGTCGCTTCCGCTCCGCCACCGCCGAGCCGCGGGCGGTGCGCTGGCTGCTGATCGGCTTCACCTGCGCCTTCCTCGTCGTGTTCCTGCTGCTGCCGCTGGTCGTCGTGTTCGTGCAGGCGTTCGCCGGCGGGATCAAGGCCTATTTCGCCGCGCTGGCCGATCCGGATTCGCTGTCGGCAATCTGGCTGACGCTGAAGACCGCGGCGATCGCGGTGCTGCTCAACACGCTGTTCGGCGTCGCCGCGGCCTGGGCGGTGGCCAAGTTCGAATTCCGCGGCAAGGATTTCCTCGTCACCCTGATCGACCTGCCGTTCTCGGTGTCGCCGGTCATCTCGGGCATGGTCTTCATCCTGATTTTCGGCGCGCAGACGTGGTTGGGAGGCTGGCTGATCGACCACGACATCCGCATCATCTTCGCCCAGACCGGCCTCGTGCTGGCGACGGTGTTCGTCACGTTCCCGTTCGTCGCGCGCGAGCTGATTCCGCTGATGCAGGCGCAGGGCAGCGACGAGGAATACGCGGCGCTCAGCCTCGGCGCGGGCGGCTGGCAGACGTTCTGGCACGTGACCCTGCCGAACATCCGCTGGGGTCTGCTTTATGGCATCCTGCTCTGCAATGCGCGCGCGATGGGCGAATTCGGCGCGGTGTCGGTGGTCTCGGGCAAGATCCGCGGTGCAAGCAACACGATGCCACTGCACGTCGAAGTGCTGTACCAGGACAACAAGATGGTCGCGGCGTTTGCGGTGGCCTCGCTGCTCGCGCTGCTCGCGCTCATCACGCTGGGCGTGAAGACCTTTCTCGAATGGCGCCACGGCGACGAACTCGCCGCATTGCGCGGGAGATGACATGCAGATATCCATTCGCCAGTTGAGCAAGAGTTACGGCAGCGTCGCCGCGCTGAACGCGATCGATCTCGACATCGCTTCGGGCGAGCTGCTCGCGCTGCTTGGCCCGTCCGGCTCGGGCAAGACCACGCTGCTGCGCGCGATCGCGGGCCTGGAGCCGATCGACGGCGGCCGCATCCGGTTCGGCGACATCGATGCGACCGAGCTGTCCGTGCAGGAGCGCCGCGTCGGCTTCGTCTTCCAGCACTACGCGCTGTTCAAGCACATGAGCGTGCTCGACAACATCACCTTCGGTTTGCGCGTGCGCAAGCGCAAATATCGGCCCGCGCGCGAGGAGATCCGCCGCCGCGGCGAGGAATTGCTCAAGCTGGTCCAGCTCGGCGGCCTCGAGGCGCGCTATCCGAACCAGCTGTCGGGCGGCCAGCGCCAGCGCGTCGCGCTCGCGCGCGCGCTCGCGATCGAACCGCGCGTGCTGCTGCTCGACGAGCCGTTCGGCGCGCTCGATGCGAAGGTGCGCAAGGAACTGCGCGTGTGGCTGCGCCAGCTGCACGACGAAACCGGCTACACCACCGTGTTCGTCACCCACGACCAGGAGGAGGCGCTCGAACTCGCCGACCGCGTCGTCGTGATGAATGCGGGTTCGATCGAGCAGGTCGACACGCCCGAGGCGATCCTGCGCCGTCCGGCGACGCGCTTCGTCGCCGAATTCGTCGAGCGCGATGCGGCCGGGCAGTACACCGCCGCGCACCCGCCGCCTCCGCGCACCGTGCACGAGCGGGTCGCGCGCGCGGTGCGCGTGGGTTAGCGCCTGCGCCGGCGCGAATGAAGAATCCTTAATCTCGTCGCAAGCTGCCGGTCGGCGGCTAGAATGCCGGCCCGCACGTATTCCGCGATTTGCGCATGTCCTTCGCCCACCTGCTGCTCGCCCTAGCGGTCATCGTCGTCTGGGGCACGAACTTCGTCATCATCAAGCTCGGCCTCGGCGAGTTTCCGCCGCTGCTGTTCGCGACGCTGCGTTTCTTCTTTTCCTGCGTCCCCTGGCTGCTCTTCGTGCGCCGTCCGGCCGTGCCGTGGTGGTTGCTGGTCGCGAACGGCTTCTTCCTCGGCTTCGGCCTGTTCGGCATGCTGTTCATCGCGATGCGCAACGACATCGCTCCGGGCGTCGCCTCGCTCATGGTGCAGACCCAGGCGTTCTTCACGATCGGCCTGTCGATGATCCTGCTCGGCGAACGCCTGCGCGCGTTCCAGGCCGCAGGCCTCGCGCTTTGCGTCGCCGGGCTCGTGGTGCTGTTCCTGCATGTCGATGCGTCGACGACGACGCTCGGCCTGGTTCTGACCCTGGGCAGCGGCCTGTCGTGGGCCGTCGCGAACATGGTCGCGAAGAAGGCGAGCCAGGCCGATGCCTCGTTGAACATGTTGGGCTTCATGGTTTGGTCGAGCCTGTTCGCGGTGCCGCCGCTGCTGCTCGCGAGCTTGATCTTCGAGGGTCCGCAGCGCATCGTCGAAGGGCTTGCGCACGCGAGCGTGTTCGGCTGGGCCGCGTCGGTCTGGCAGGGCGTCGCCAACACGTTGTTCGGCTACGGTGCGTGGAACTGGCTGCTCGCACGCTACCCGGCGGCAACGATCTCGCCGCTGTCGCTGCTCGTGCCGGTCGTCGGCATGGCCAGCGCGGCGATCTGGTTCCAAGAACCGTTGCCGTTGTGGAAGCTCGAAGCGGGCGCGCTCGTGCTGCTCGGTCTGATGACGATCACGTTGTGGCCGCGCCTGCGCGCGCGATTTGCGTAGGGGCGCGATTCATCGTGTCCGGCTGTTTCCAGATCGAGAAATATCGAAAGCCGGGTTCGATGAATCGAACCCCTACGCCTGCGGAAAGGCCCGATCGAGCCACGCCGGCACCGGCAGGTTCTTCGCCCGCAGGAATGCGGGGTTGAACAGCTTCGCCTGATAACGCGTGCCTGCGTCGGCAAGCACGGTGACGATCGTGTGGCCGGGGCCCAGCGCGCGCGCAAGGCGGATCGCGCCGGCGATGTTGACGCCGCTGGATCCGCCGACGTTGAGGCCCTCCTCGGCGAGCAGCGCGTGCACGAGCGGCATCGATTCCTCGTCGCGTATCGACCAGGCCAGGTCGATAGGCGCGTCCTTGAAGTTCGCCGTGATGCGGCTGTAACCGATGCCCTCGGTGATCGAGCTGCCTTCGGCCTTCAACTCGCCGGTATTGACGTAGCTCGCCAGCGCCGAGCCGGCCGGATCGGCCAGCGCGGTCGTGGCGCCGGGCTTGTTCGCCTTGAGGAAGCGGCCGACGCCGGCGAGCGTGCCGCCGGTGCCCGCGGCACAGACGAAACCGTCGATGCGGCCCGCGGTCTGGACGAAGATCTCCGGGCCGGTCGTGGCTTCGTGTATTTCGCGGTTCGCGGTATTGTCGAACTGGTTCGCGAACCAGGCGCTGCCGGGGTCGCTCGCGTCGAGTTGCTGCGCGCGCCGCTGTGCGGTGTGCGAATAATGGCCGGGGTCGGTGTACGGCACGACCGGGACGAGCTGCACCTCCGCACCGGTCAGGCGCAGCGCATCGATCTTTTCCTTCGACTGCGAATCCGGCATGACGATGATCGTACGATAGCCGCGGCTCGCACCGAGCAGGGCGAGGCCGATGCCGGTATTGCCCGCGGTGCCTTCGACGATAGTGCCGCCGGGGCGCAGCGCGCCGGTTTTTTCGGCGTCGAGCAGCAGGCCGAGCGCGGTGCGGTCCTTGATCGATCCGCCCGGATTGGCGAACTCGCCCTTGGCGAGAATCTCGCAGCCGGTCAGCTCCGAGGCGCGGCGCAGCCGGATCAGCGGAGTGCGGCCGACCGCGTCGGCGAAGTCCTTGCGGATGTCCATGCTCGCAAGGGTATTGGGAAAGGGGCGGGTTGCAAAGGGCGGGGCCCGCCGGATCGCGCCCTTGAAACCGGCGCAAAGGACGCCATCCATCGGCATATCACCCGCGGTTATATTGCCCGTTTTGGGGCGAAATTCGCCGATTTGGCCGTCTAAACGTCTGGACGCCCAAATAACCAACCGTTATGCTGGTCGGAGCCAATCGGGAGAAATCCATGACATTTCCGCTTTCCGCTCGCTGTCGTCGTCGCCGATCCGCCACCCCGACCCCCGCTTGTTGCCGATTGCGACCCCCTTCGAGTACGCCGTCATGACCCTGACCCAGCTCCGTTACCTCGTCGCCATTTCCGACGCCGGCCTCAACATCACCCAGGCCGCCGACCAGGTCCACGCCACCCAGCCCGGCCTGTCCAAGCAGCTCAAGCAGCTCGAGGACGAGCTCGGTTTCCAACTGTTCGCGCGCAAGGGCAAAAGCCTTTCCGCGATCACGCCCGCCGGGCAACAGGTCATCGACCGCGCGCGCATCATCCTCGCCGAGGCGCGCAACATCCGCGCGCTCGCCGCGAACCTGCGCGGCGACGACAAGGGCGAACTGACGATCACGACCACGCACACGCAGGCGCGCTTCGTCCTGCCGCATGCGATCGCGACGCTCAAGCACCGCTATCCGGCGGTCAACGTCCACCTGAAGCCGCTCGGCGACGCCCAGGTCATGGGCCTGTTCGAGCGCGGCCAGGCCGATCTCGCGATCATCTCGACCACGGGCGCCTCGCCGAGCGACGGCCTCGCCGTGCCGCTGTTCCGCTGGCGTCGCGCCGTGGTCGTGCCGAACGGGCATGCGCTGGCCGCGCTCGATCGTCCGCTGAAACTGTCCGACCTCGACGGCGAGCCGCTGGTCAGCTACGAATCCTCGCTGCGCCCGGAGTCGTCGTTGCGGCGTGCGTTCGCCGCCGCCGGCATCGTGCCGCGCTTCTCCTGCACCTCGCGCGACGCCGACCTGATCAAGACCTACGTGCGCGCCGGTCTCGGCGTCGGCATCTTCGCCGACATGGCGTTCACCGCCGACGACGCGCGCGACCTGCACCAGATCGAAGCCGAGGGCCTGTTCCCCGAGTGCACGACCTGGCTGGTCCTGCGCCGCGACCGCGTGCTGCGCGCCTACGCCGCGACACTGGCCGAGCTGATCGCACCGCAGATCGACCAGCGCGACCTGCAGCGCGCGCTGGCCGGCGAGGAGCCGGCGCAGTGGCCGCAGCCGCCGTACTGGTCGGAGTTGCAGAAGAAACTCCTCGCCCGGGCGGCCTGACTTTGCCGCCGTGCTGAGTTACCCTGCGGGCCTTACGGTCCGCGGGAGTCCGGCGATGAAGTACCAGGGCAGCTGCCATTGCGGCCAGGTCGCGTTCGAGGTCGAGGGCGAACTCGAAGGCGTCATGAGCTGCAACTGCTCGATGTGCCA
The DNA here is from genome assembly GCA_018240505.1 of Pseudomonadota bacterium. Classification (GTDB taxonomy): domain Bacteria; phylum Pseudomonadota; class Gammaproteobacteria; order Xanthomonadales; family Rhodanobacteraceae; genus Rudaea. Next base: position 31,081 of record JAFEFQ010000248.1, on the reverse strand, counting down.
GCGCAAGGGCGCGCTGATGTGGTTCGTGCCGCGCGCGAACCTGCGCATCACGCGCGGCGAACGCGCGATGTCGAGCTACACCTTCAACAAGCACGCGATCCGGCACAAGTTCTGCCCGACCTGCGGCATCCATCCGCTCGGCGAAGGCACGGACCGTTCCGGCAATGTCAAGGCGATGATCAACGTGCGCTGCCTGGAGAACGTCGACCTGGCGACGCTGCCGGTCAAGCACTTCGATGGGCGCGCGCTTTGAGCGGAGCGCCGCTCAGTCGAAGTGCAACCCGCACTCGCGTTTGAGCCCGAAGAAGCGCGTGTCCTCCTCGCGCATGCCGGCGCCCAGCGCGCGCGTGGTGTGCACGTCGCCGATCGAGACGTAGCCCTGCTCCCACAGCGGATGGTAGGGCAGGCCATGCTGCTGCATGTACTGCCAGATGTCACGGTCGCTCCAGTCGATCAGCGGATGCAGTTTCCAGCGGCCGTCGCGCACCTCGAGCACGTTCGAGTTGCGCCGCGTGGTCGACTGCACGCGGCGCAGGCCGGCGATCCAGGTTCCGGCGCCGAGTTCGGTCAGCGCGCGGCGCATCGGCTCGACCTTGCGCAGGGCGTTGTATTCGGTGATGCCGTCGACGCCGTTTTCCCAGAGCTTGCCGTGGCGCGCTTCCATCCAGGCGATGCCGATCTGCGGCCGGTAGACCTTGAGATTGAGCGACAATTTTTCGGTCAGTTCGTCGGCGAAGCGGTAGGTTTCCGGAAACAGGTATCCGGTGTCGATCAGCACGACCGGAATGTCGGCGCGTTCGCGCGTGGCCAGGTGCAGCAGCACCGCCGATTGCGCGCCGAAGCTCGACGACAGCACGTGCTCGCCGGGCAGATTGTCCAGCGCCCAGGCGATGCGCTGGTGCGCGTTGCGGCTTTCGAGCCAGGTGTTGAGTTCGACGAGGGCGGTCGGATCCTCGCCAGCGGTGTTGATGTCGGGCAGTTTCATGGCGCGCTCTCCGGCGCTGTGGTTCTTGACGCGGTTGCGGTGGGTTTCGAACGAGGCGGATTCGTCGCAGGCTTGGATCGAACAGTTCAACATGGGATCTTCGCTCCTGGGTTCACGCTGCTGCGGCGGAGGGCTCGAGCAGCGTCACCGGAATGACTTTGTAGTGAGCCTCGGCGAGCACGCCGCTGCGCACGAGAAAATCGCCGAAGGCTTCGCCCTGCGCCCGCGCGGAGGCGTAGCTCGCGAACAGCTCGTCGAGCGTGGCGAGGATCTGCGCCTCGTCGACGTTCTCGCGGTGCAGGCGGTTGAGCCGCTGCCCGCGCGCGTCGGCGCCGAGCATCAGGTTGTAGCGGCCCGGCGCCTTGCCGATCAGCGCGATTTCGCCGAGATACGGCCGCGAGCAGCCGTTCGGGCAGCCGGACAGGCGCAGATGGATGTCCGCATCGCGCAGGCCGTGCCGGTCGAGCAGCGCTTCGACCTTGCCGGTGAAGTCGGGCAGATAGCGCTCGGCCTCGGCCATCGCCAGCGCGCAGGTCGGCAGCGCGACACAGGCGAGCGCGTTGAGGCGCAGTGGCGTCGCCGTGCGATAGAGATCGAGGCGGTGCTCGGCCACGATCTCGTCGATCTCGGCGCGATCCTCGTTCGGCACGTTCGCGATCAGCAGGTTCTGGTTCGGCGTCAGGCGGAATTCGAGGCCGGAGTCCTCGTTCGCATGGATCTGCGCGATCCTGCGCAGCGCGGACAGATGGCGCTGCTCGCCGCGGTCGGCGACACGGCCGGCCTCGATGCGCAGGGTCAGGTGCGCGCGCCCAGTCCCGTTTTGAATCGGCGCGCTTTCGACCCAGCCGAAGCGATCGCCGTTGTGCTCGAAGCGGAACGGCCGCGCCGGGCGCAGCGGGGCGCCGAAGCGGCGTTCGACTTCGGCCTTGAACCAGTCGAGACCGCGGTCGTCGATCGTGTACTTCAGGCGCGCGTGCTTGCGGTCGGCGCGGCCGCCGAAATCGCGCTGCGTCGTGACCACGGCCTCGGCAATCGCGTTGACCCGGTCCGCCGCGACGAAACCGAGCACGTCGGCAAGGCGCGGGTAAGTCGCCGGCTCGCCGTGCGTCGCGCCGAGGCCGCCGCCGGCGACGACGTTGTAGCCGAGCAACTCGCCGTTCTCGATGACGGCGATGAAGCCGAGATCGTTGGCGAACACGTCGACGTCGTTCAGCGGCGGCACGGCAAACGCGACCTTGAACTTGCGCGGCAGGTAGACCGCCCCGTAGATCGGCTCGTATTCCTCGCCGGACCCCGCAACCTTTTCCTCGTCGAGCCAGATTTCGTAGTAGGCGCGCGTCTTCGGCTTGAGGAATTCCGACAGCTTCGCCGCGTCGGCGTACACGCGCGCGTGCAGTTCGGAGGCGAGCGGATTCGCCGCGACCATGACGTTGCGGTTGACGTCGCCGCAGGCCGCGACCGTGTCGATCAGCGCGGCGTTGATCGCCTGCAGCGTCGCCTTCAACTCGCGCTTGATCACGCCGTGGAACTGGAATGCCTGGCGCGTGGTCAGGCGCAGCGTGCCGTTGGCGTAGCGCTGCGCGATTGCGTCGAGCTTTAGCCACTGCGCCGGGGTCACGACACCGCCCGGCAGCCGGGTACGGATCATGAAGCTGTAGTCGGGCTCGAGCTTCGCCGCACGCCGCTCCTCGCGCAGGTCGCGGTCGTCCTGCATGTAGCTGCCGTGGAACTTGATCAGCTGCGTGTCGTCGTCGGCGATCGCGCCGGTGACCTCGTTGGCGAGGCTTTCCAGCAGCGTGCCACGCAGGCGCCGGCTGCGCGTCTTGATGCCTTCGACGGGGGATAAATTGGCGAGCGTCGCACTCATTTTCGATTCACTGCAAAAACGGGAACAAAAAGATTCACCACGAAACCACGGAGAACGCGGAGAAAAACCAATGGATCATTTCTGCTCTGCCTTTCTCCGTGCTCTCCGTGGCTCCGTGGCGGATCACTTGATCTTTGATCGGGTCTTAGTACACATCGCGCGCGTAGCGGCGCTCGGTCGCGAGCTGGTTGAGGAAATCACGCGCGTCCTCGTCGGACTTGCTGCCGTGTTCGATGACGATGTCGCGCAGCGCGGCGTCGACGTCGGCGGCCATGCGCGTCGCGTCGCCGCAGACGTAGACATGCGCGCCGTTCGCGATCCAGTCGTAGAGTTCCCTGCCGCGACGGCGCAGGCTGTGCTGGACGTAGTATTTATGCGGTTCCCCCGCAAGAGCCCGCACATCCGTGTGCGGACTTCTCAATGAGGACTGATCACGCGAAAAGGCGAGGTCGAGCCTGTGCAAGCTGCCGTCCTTGAGCGCCTTCTGCCATTCGACCTGGTAGAGGAAATCGGTACGGAAATGCGGATTGCCGAAGAACAGCCAGTTGCGCCCCGCGGCGCCGGTCTCCGCGCGCTCCTGCAGGAAGCCGCGAAACGGCGCGACGCCGGTGCCGGGACCGATCATGATCACGTCGCGTGCGGCGTCGGCCGGCAGGCGGAAGCGCTCGTTCTCTTCGATAAAGACCGGCACGTCGGCGTCTTCCGGGAGAGTAGCCAGGAACTGTGACGCCGCGCCGACGTGCCGGGTCCCGAACTTTTCGTAGTCGAGCACCGCGATGGTGAGATGGACTTCGTCGCCGACCGCCTTCTGGCTCGACGCGATCGAATACATGCGCGGGGTGAGCACACGCAGCGCGGCGACGAATTCCTCGGCCGACCACGCCGCCGGGAATGCGCGCAGCACGTCGACGAGCTGGTAGTCACCGAGCAATTCGCGCAGCGCGTCCTTGCCCTCGGGCGCGAGCGCGTGGGCCAGCGCCTCGTTCTTCGCGCGCCTGGCGTGCTCGACGAGGAACGGTTTCGACAGCGTGGTGAGCTCGCGCTTGCGCAGCAGCCACTCGCGCAGCGAATGCGATTCGCCCTGCACGGCGACGGCGCGTTCGCCGTCGAACCCGAGTTCGCCGAGGATCGCATCGACCAGCGCCGGCGGGTTCGTCGCGACGACACCGAGCGCGTCGCCGGGCTGATAGCTCAGGCCCGAGCCTTCGAGCGAGAGCTCGATGTGGCGGATGTCCTTCGTGCCGTTGCGCGCGCTGATGCGCTGGTTGGCGAGCAGTGGCGCCGCGAACGGCTTCTCGCGCGTCCACGCGGGCGCATGCGCGTGCACGGCGCTGCGCAGCGGCGTCACCGTGGCCGCGCGTGGGGCGGTTGGGGTCTCGCTCCTGAGCAAGTCGCGCGCCTGTTCGAGCGCCTGCTTTGACCATGGCGCGGCGACGCTGGCGATGTCGAGGTCGGCGTCGCCGCGCGCGAACAGGCGCTGCGCGCCGAGTTCGGCCAGGCGCGCGTCGATCTGCGTGCCGATCGCGCAGAACTGCGGATAGCTCGAATCGCCCAAGGCCAGCACGGCGAACTTGAGCTGCGGCAGCTTCGGCGCGCGCTTGCCCTTGAGGAATTCGACGAAGCCGCGCGCATCATCGGGCGGATCACCGTCGCCCTGGGTCGAGATGACGACGTAGAGCAGGCGCTCGCTCGCCAGTTCCTTCGTGCCGTAGGCGTCGGCGCGGACGAGGCGCACGTTGAGCCCCGCGGCCTCGGCTTCGCGCGCGAGCGCCTCGGCCTGGTGCTTGGCATTGCCGGTCTGGCTGCCGTAGACGATGGTCAGCCGGGTCGACGCCTGCGCCTCGACGGCCGGCGCGACGGCCGCAGGCAGCGGCACGGCCAGGTTGGCCGCGACCGCGGCGCTCAGCGGCACGTGCCGCGAGGTCGCCGCCACGCCGGCGACGTAGCCGGACAGCCAGTACAGCGAATCGGTGTCGAGGCCCTCGGTCAGGCGCGCCAAAAGGGCGAGCTTGTCCTCGGAGAAGGGCGACAGGAGGCGGTTCGGTTGGGCGGACACGGCAGCACTCGCGATTCGGGTTTGGACGGCTAAACGTCTGAGCAGGCAGACGCAGGATGTCGGCGATCCTAGTCCCCGCGCGCAAAGCCCTGAACGTACCGTTTGTTATAGGGACATGCGCTGCGGTTATCGCTTCGGGTGATATGCGGCAGCGCCCGCCGGCGGCAGGCGAAGCGCGAGGCGGTCAGCAGGGCGGTCCAGCGGGGCATATCCACATCGCTTCGTGGACTGTCGGTTTAGCGAAGTTCTAACGATCGTTGTGCTTCCATTCAGCCATCGCCGCCTCAATGCGGCTTCCGAACAGACATCATGCAGCGACTTATCGTGATCGGCGGCGGAGCCGCGGGCTCCGCTGTCGTGGGCGAATTCCTGCGCCGTGGCCAGCCGGGCGAGTTCGAACTCACCTGGCTGGTCGGCCGCCAGGCGCCGGGCCGCGGCGTGGCCTACTCGACGACGGCCGAGCATCACCTGCTCAACGTGCGCGCGGCGAACATGGGCCTGTTCGCCGACGATGCCGGCGGGTTCATCGCCTACGCGCAGGCGCAGGGCTGGCCGGTCAAGGGCCTCGATTTCGTGCCGCGCGCCTGGTACGGCAACTACCTCGAAGCGGTGCTCGCGCGCGAAATTTCGGCCGCGCGTGTGCGCGGCCTCGCCTTGCGCGTGCTTTCGGTCGATGCGGCGAGCGTGCGCGGCAGCGATGCAAACGGTTACGTGGTCGGCACGGCCGAGGGCGAGGAGTTCGACGCCGACGGCGTCGTCCTCGCGATCGGCGCCCTGCCGGCGGCGCCTTTGGCTGAGGTCACCGAGGCGGCGCGCGGCAGCCACGCCTACGCGGCCGACCCCTGGCACTGGCCGCTGCCGCGCAAGGCGCCCGAGCGCGTCGTCGTGCTCGGCACCGGCCTGACCGCGGTCGATGCGCTGCAAAGCGCGTCACGCCTGTGGCCGAACGCGCAACTTACGGCGATCTCGCGTCACGGCCAGTTGCCGCGCCAGCACAACGCGGCGCCGGGGCAGCCCTACGAACACCAGGCTTCGCTGCTCGAGGCGCTGCGCGCGCAGCCGCGCGTCGCGCACTGGCTGCGCGAGATCCGCGCGGCGATGCAGGACGAGGGCGCCGAATGGCGCTCGGTGATCGACGGCTTGCGCGCGGAAACGCAGGCGCTCTGGCGCAGCCTCGGCGTGAACGAGCGCGCACGCTTCCAGCGCCACCTGCGCTGGCTGTGGGAATCCGCGCGTCACCGCCTGCCGCAGCAGACCGCGAACGAACTCGCGCGCCTGCGCACGCAGGGCAGGCTGAAGATCCTCGCCGCGCACATCCGCTCGATCGACCAGCATGCGGGCGAGCGCGACCAGCTCGAAGTGCGCGTGCAGCCGCGCGGCGCGGAAAGCGTGCGCAGTTTCGCTGCCGACCTCGTGATCCAGGCGACCGGCTTCAACATCTCGGTCAACGCGACCGATCATGCGCTGATCCGGCAGATGGTCGATGAGGGCGTCGCCCATGCCGACGCGCTGGACCTCGGCCTCGCCGCCGACGCCGACGGCCGCCTGCTGCGCGCCGACGGCGTGCCGCGGCATGGCCTGCGCAGCCTCGGCACGTTGCTGCGCGGATCGGTCTGGGAATGCAGCGGCCTGCCCGAAATCCGCGCGCTCGCCAAGACAATTGCCTGCGAGCTTCCGGCGGAATTGCGGCGCGTGGCGAAGCCTGCGCATTCGCGAAGCTCCGCATCGACGCGTGCAGCCACGTTCACTCCGGCAGTCATCTGACGCGGATCGATCCTTGCTTTCGGCGCGGCCGGACCGATAAGCTTCGCGGTAGATGTATGCTGACGCGTCGACGCGGGTGTAGCTCAATGGTAGAGCTGTAGCTTCCCAAGCTACTGACGAGGGTTCGATTCCCTTCACCCGCTCCACTTCGGCGCAGTTCGCGGATTGCGAGCCGCGTCGGGCCTGTCGCGAATCAATAATTCGCGCCGCCGGCCTCGCGATAGCGCAGAAACACGTCGCGCGCGGCTTCGCGCAGGATGTCGCGCCTGACGCGCACGCCGCGCTTCTCCAGCTCGCCGATCCAGTCGGCGGGGAGTGGGCCCTCGTCGAATTCGCTCAATTCCTCGACGTCTTCGGAGCGCGCGCCGATCAGCAGTTCGTCGACACCGGCCCAGATCGTCGCGCCGTAGCACTGGCAGCAAGGTTGCGCGCTCGTGGCGAGCACGAATTGCTCGCGCGCCTCGCCCGGCGCGGGCTCGTTGAGGCGGAAGCGGCGCAGCTTCGACTGCGCGAGCATGTAGGCCATCATTTCGGCGTGCGCGACCGAGCAGCTGTGCGGCACGACGCGGTTGACGCCGGCGGCGACCAGGCGGCCCTCGCGCGTGAACACGGCGGCGCCGAACGGGCCGCCGGTCTTCTCCTCGACGTTGCGGTTGGCGAGACGGATCGCGAGCGCGACGCGTTCTTCGTCGCTGGCGTAGATCTGCGCCGCGTCGACCTCGCGGAACACCCAGTCGGGCAGGGTCAATTCGACGAACGAGGGCAGCGTGTTCATTTCGTCGCCTTGGCGAACGAATCGCGCAGCGTGACGACGCGGTTGAACACCGGGCGGCCCGGCGCGTGGTCGCGGCTGTCGGTGACGAAGTAGCCGAGGCGCTCGAACTGGAGTGCTGTGCCCGGTCGTGCATCGGCGAGCGAAGGCTCGACAAAGCCGCGCACGACGCGGCGCGAATCCGGATTGAGATGGTCGCGGTAGGTCTTGCCGTCGGTGTCGTCGTCGGGATCGGCGACGGTGAACAGGCGCTCGTACAGGCGCACTTCCGCTTCGATCGCATCGCGTGCGCTGACCCAGTGGATCGTGCCCTTGACCTTGCGCTCGGCGCCGCTCTGGCCGGCGCGCGAGCTGGCGTCGAGCGTGCAGTGCACCTCGCTCACCTGCCCGGCGGCATCCTTCTTCACGTCCTCGCACTTGACGATGCCGATGCCGCGCAGGCGCACCTCGCCGCCCGGCACGAGGCGATGGAAGCCCTTCACCGGCTCGATGAGGAAATCCTCGCGCTCGATCCACAGCTCGCGCGAGAACGGCACCGCGCGTGTACCGAAGGCCTCGTTCTTCGGATGGTTGGGAAACGTCAGCGTCTCGGCGTGGTCGTCCGCCAGGTTGGTGATGACGAGCTTGAGCGGGTCGATCACGGCGAGGCGCCGCGGCGCCGCGGCGTCGAGTTCCTCGCGCACGCAGGCTTCGAGCACCGAGTATTCGATCGTCGACACCTGCTTGGACACGCCCGCGCGTTCCCAGAAAGCGCGGATCGCCGCGGCGGGATAGCCGCGCCGGCGCACGCCGGCGAGCGTGGGCATGCGCGGATCGTCCCAGCCGTCGACGAGGCCGTCCTCGACCAGCGCGGCGAGCTTGCGCTTGCTCGTCACCGTGTAATCGAGGTTGCCGCGCGCGAACTCGATCTGCTGCGGCGTCGACACGGGCATGTGCAGGCCTGCATCGACCAGCGGCTGCACGAGTTCCGGGTGGTTCGGCAGGTCGATCTGCGCCAGGCACCAGTCGTAGAGCGGGCGATGATCCTCGAACTCGAGCGTGCACAGCGAATGGGTGATGCCCTCGACCGCGTCGGAGATGCAGTGCGCGTAGTCGTACATCGGATAGATCGGCCAGGCGTCGCCGGTGTTCTGGTGCGTGGTCTTGCGGATGCGGTACAGCGCGGGGTCGCGCAGGTTGATGTTGCCTGCGGTCATGTCGATCTTCGCGCGCAGCGTGCGCGAGCCGTCGGCGAACTCGCCGGCGCGCATGCGCTGAAACAGGTCGAGGTTCTCGGCGACGCCGCGATCGCGGTACGGCGAGTTGCGGCCCGGTTCGGTCAGCGTGCCGCGGTATTCGCGCACCTGGTCGGCGCTGAGGTCGCAGACGAAGGCCTTGCCGTCGCGGATCAACTTCAGCGCGCAGAGATAGATGACCTCGAAATAGTCCGAGGCATGGCGCAGCGCATCCCACTCGAAGCCGAGCCAGTGCACGTCGGCCTTGATCGCCTCGACGAATTCGGGGTCCTCGCGTGTCGGGTTGGTGTCGTCCAGGCGCAGATGGCAGACGCCGGCGTAGTCGCCGGCGATGCCGAAGTTGAGGCAGATCGACTTGGCGTGGCCGAGGTGCAGGTAGCCGTTCGGCTCGGGCGGAAAGCGCGTGACGACACGGCCGCCGTGCTTGCCGGTTTCCTGGTCGCCATTGATGATCTGGCGGATGAAATTGTTGACGATGGGGGGATTGCTGCTCATTGTTATGCGGGAGGAATGCGGCTCTATGGCCGTTTTTCGGGCAGAACGGATGAGTATACCGATACCGCGGCGGAATCGGCAGGCGGAGTCGCGGTCGCCCCTGGCGGCTTTGCCTTGCGCGCGGGAATACGCTAGCGTGGCAAAAGCCCTCACCCCTTGCCCTCTCCCGCAAGCAGGCGAGGGGAGTGATCGTCGCACAAGGCGCGACAACGTCATTCGATTGGAGCGGCATGAAGATCGTCTACCGGGCCGAGAACATCATCGACGCGAACCTCGTCGGCAACGCGCTCGCGGCCGCGGGCATCGGCGCCTACGTGGGCGGGCATTATCTGACCGGGGCCGCGGGCGAATTGCCGGTCAGCGGGCTGGTCAACGTCATGGTCGCGGAATCCGACTGGCCGCAGGCGCGCGCGATCGCCGAGCGCATCGATGCCGAACTGGCCGAGCGCCGCGCCGATCCGGCGTTCAACGACGATTGGGCCGCCGACGCCGTTTGAAACCGGCACTTCATCGCGGCGCACCGGTGTGCTGGAATCCGCGGCCCTGCAGCGAGCGCATCCATGAACGCCAAACCGACCCTCGTCATCGGCAACAAGAACTATTCCTCGTGGTCGCTGCGCCCGTGGCTGCTGCTGCGCCAGTTCGGCGTGGCCTTCGACGAGGTCAAGCTGCCACTCGACACGCCCGAGTTCCACGCGCGCATCAAGGACTACTCGCTTGCCGGGCGCGTTCCGGTGCTGATCGACGGCGACGCGCGCGTCTGGGATTCGCTCGCGATCTGCGAATACGCGAACGAATTCTTTCTCGATGGCCGCGGCTGGCCGGCCGACCGCGTGACGCGCGGCTGGGCGCGGTCGATCAGCGCCGAGATGCATTCCGGGTTCTCCGCGTTGCGCACGCATTTGCCGATGAACACGTGCCGGCGGGGGCCGGCGCCGGCGATCGGCGCGGATACGGCCAGCGACATCGCGCGCATCCGCGCGATCTGGCGCGAGGCGCGCGAGCGCCATGCCGCGCAGGGACCGTTCCTGTTCGGCGCCTTCTCGATCGCCGACGCGATGTATGCGCCGGTGGCGCTGCGCTTCGTCAGCTATGCGGTGGAACTGGGCGCGCCGGAGCGTGGTTACGTCGATGCGCTGCTCGCGCTGCCGGCGTTGCGCGACTGGCTGGCCGAGGCTGCGACCGAGCCGCTCGCGGCGGAGCACGAGAAGACGACGCCGTGAACGCCGCCGCCCCGGCCGGCAGCGCGGCCTATCGCGGCGCCTTCGCGAGAATGCTCGCGGGCGCGGCGCTGATTTCGACGACCAGCATCTTCGTGCGCTACGCCCACGTCGCGCCGACCGTGTCGGCGTTCTACCGTCTCGCCTTCGGCGGCGCGATGCTGCTCGTCCTGCTCGTCGTGCGCGGTGAAGGGAGGCGCTTCGGCCTGCGCGACGCTCTGTGGCTGGTCGTGCCGGCGCTGGCGTTCGCCGTCGACCTGATCATGTGGCATCGGAGCATCCATTACATCGGGCCGGGCCTGGCCACGTTGATCGGCAATTTCCAGGTGTTCGTCATGGCGCTCGCCGGCGTCGTGTTCTATCGCGAGAAGCTTGGCTGGCGCTTCGCGCTCGGGCTCGCGCTCGCCGTCTTCGGCCTGTGGCTGATCGTCGGGCAGGGTTGGTCGGCGCTCAGCGCGGACTATCGCTTAGGCGTGCTGCTCGGCGTGCTGACCGGTATCGCCTATGCGATCTACATGCTGACTCAGCGTCGTGCGCAGCTGCGCCGGCCCGCGCTGACGCCGCAGGTCGCCCTGTGCGGAGTCAGCCTGATCTGCGCGGCGATGCTCGCCGTCGCCGTGGTCGCCGAGGGCCAGAGCTTCGCGATTCCCGACGCCCAGTCCTGGGCGGCATTGCTCGCGCTGGCCTTTTTCGGCCAGGTGCTCGGCTGGGTGTTGATCTCGCAGGCGATGCCGGTGCTGCCGGCCTCGCTGGTCGGCCTGCTCCTGCTGTTGCAGCCCGCGCTGTCGTTCGTGCTCGACGTGATCCTGTTCGCGCGGCCGACGGCGTTGACGGACTGGATCGGCCTGGCGCTTTCGCTGCTCGGCATCTTCGTTGCGAGCCAGCGCAAGTAGGGGCTCGATTCATCGAGCCCGCGCGTTGGTTCTTTCTCGGCAGAAAAAGCCGGACGCGATGAATCGCGCCCCTGCGATGACTGGTTGCGTCATTCTTCATTCAGCCGTCTAAACGCCTAAACGTCTTGACATCCGAAATGTACGCCCGTAGCATACGCTCCGTACTCATCAAGACCGGCTGAGGGACAGGCCCAGCGACGCCGGGGCAACCTTTGCAGAATCCGATTGAATCGGGTCCTGCGATTGGTGCCAATTCCTGCGAGGTCCGCGGCAGCTTCAAGCCGCGGTGGACCCCGTAAAGATGAGGCGAACGCGAGGTTTCCGCTGCATTCGTCTCGTTGGGGCTGTAGATGAAAGACGAGACCGAAATGAGCGCCGAACCGCAACTCCGCTTCAGCCCCGAGGCCGCCACGCCGGCCGTGCAGTGGCTGGAAGGCACGCTCGCCCTGCCGCAGTCCTTCGCGCTCGAGTCGGGCGCGACCCTGGACGACGCCCGCCTGGCCTGGACCTGCACCGGCCCCGCCGATGCGCCGGTCATCGTCGTGCTCGGCGGCATTTCCGCGCATCGCCGCCCGGTCGCGCGCGACGGCCGCGGCTGGTGGGAAGCGCAATGCGGCGCCGGCAAGGCGCTCGACACGACGCGCTATCGCCTCGTCGGCATCGACTGGCTCGGCGGATGCGATGCCTCCAGCGGCCCGGCCTCGTCCGTCGACGCAGAGCGTTTCCCGGCCATCTCGACCGCCGACCAGGCGCGCGCGCTGCTGCTGCTCCTGAACCGCCTCGGCGTGCGCCGCGTCCATCTCGTCGTCGGCGCGTCCTACGGCGGCAACGTCGCCCAGCATCTCGCCGCGCTGCTCGGCGAGCGCCTGCGCCATCTCGTCCTGCTCAGCGCGGCGCACAAGGCCGCGCAGTTCGGCCTCGCGCTGCGTCACGTGCAGCGTGCGATCCTCGATCTCGGCGCTTCTTCGCCCGAGGCGCTCGCGCTGGCTCGCTCGCTCGCCGTGCTCGGCTATCGCACGGCCGAGGGCGTCGAGCAGCGCTTCGCCGGCGAGTCGCCTGCCGACGCACACGCGGACGGGGTGATCGGCTGGGTCGAGCATCACGGCCGCAAGTTCGTGCGCCGCTTCGATGCCGACGCCTACCGTTGCCTCGGCCGCTCGCTCGATGCGCATGCCATCGACCCGGCCGCGGTGCGCGTGCCGACCACGCTGTTCGCGGTGCGCGACGACCTGACCGTGCCGCTGTCGCTGCTGCGCGAATACCGGACCCGCGCCGGCGCCGCCTGCGAATGGGTCGAAATTTCCTCGGACTACGGCCACGACGCCTTCCTCAAGGAAGAAGCGATCGTGGGCGCGTTGTTCGAACGTTGTCTGCACGTCTGAAAGCCCGGAGAAGCACAGTGAGTCACGTCGCCGAGAAACCCGCCCGTCAAGCCGCCACGATCGCCGCCCGCGCTGGCGTCGACAAGGACCCGGCCCATGGCGCCGTGATGCCGCCGCTGTACCTGTCGACGAACTACAGCTTCGCAGGCTTCGGCAAGAAGCGCGAATACGACTATTCGCGCTCGGGCAATCCGACCCGCGACGTGCTCGCCGGCGCACTGGCCGATCTCGAGGGCGGCGTCGGCGCGGTCGTCACCGCGACCGGCATGGCCGCGATCACGCTCGTCACCTCGCAGCTCGGGCCGGACGATCTGATCATCGTGCCGCACGACTGCTACGGCGGCAGCTACCGCCTGTTCGTCAATCAGGCCAAGCGCGGCCTGTACCGTTGCGCGGTCGTCGACTTCAACGACACGGTCGCGCTCGCGACCGCGCTCGCGTGCAAGCCGAAGCTCGTCTGGATCGAGACGCCGAGCAATCCGCTGCTGCGCATCGTCGACATCGCCGCGGCGTCGCGCCTCGCCCATCAGGTCGGCGCGCTCGTCGTGGTCGACAACACCTTCCTGTCGCCGGCCCTGCAGCAGCCGATCGCGCTAGGCGCCGACATCGTCGTGCACTCGACGACGAAGTATCTCAACGGCCATTCCGACGTCGTCGGCGGCGCGGTGATCTGGAAGGACGCCGCGGTCGGCGAGCAACTCGCCTGGTGGTGCAACTGCCTCGGCGTGTCGGGCGGCGCGTTCGACAGCTATCTCACGCTGCGCGGCCTGCGCACCCTGCAGCCGCGCCTGCGCGCGCACCAGGAAAACGCCGCGGTCATCGTCGAGATCCTCGACGCGCATCCGGCCGTGGAAAAAGTGTACTTCCCGGGCCTCGCCAGCCATCCGCAGCACGCGCTCGCCGCGCGCCAGCAGCGCGGTTTCGGCGCGATGCTGAGTTTCGACCTCGCCGGCGGCGTGCCCGCGGTCGAGGCCTTCGTCAACGGCCTGCAGAGCTTCACCCTCGCCGAATCGCTCGGCGGCGTCGAGAGCCTGGTCGCGCATCCGGCGACGATGACGCATGCTGCGATGGACGCCGAGGCGCGCCGCGTCGCCGGCCTCGGCGACGGCCTGCTGCGCCTTTCGGTCGGCATCGAGGCGATCGAGGATTTGAGTGCGGACATCGAGGCGGCGCTGGATCGCGCCGCATCCTTTCTCGATTCGCGTGCGGTGGCAAACGCGCGCTGATTGCCCGGGAAGGGCGCCGCGCGCCCTTACAGCAGCGTCGGCGGCGAGTGCGCCGCGATCACCTTCGCCATCGCCGCGGCGACGAAATGGTTGCCGGCGATGAGATTGCCGTTGTCGGGCATGCCGGCCTTGCCGGCGAAGTCGCTGCACTGGCCGCCGGCCTCGCGCACGAGCAGCACTCCCGCGGCCATGTCCCAGGGATGCAGGCCGGTTTCGAAATAGCCGTCCAGACGTCCGGCGGCGACATAGGCGAGGTCGAGCGCGGCCGATCCGGTGCGGCGGATGTCCTCGGCCTCGGCGAGCAGGGCTCGGGTCATGTCGAGTTGCGCGTCGAGATGCCGGCGCTGCCGATACGGAAAGCCGGTGCTGATGAGCGCGCCTTGCAGCGCTTCGCGTTTGGTCACGCGGATGCGGCGGTCGTTGAGAAAGGCGCCGTCGCCCTTGCTCGCGGTGAACATCTCGTCGCGCAGCGGATCGTAGACCACGCCGTAGACGAGGTCGCCGTGGTCGCGGAAGCCGATCGATACGCAGAAATGCGGGAAGCCGCGCAGGTAGTTGTGCGTGCCGTCGAGCGGGTCGATGATCCAGACTTTTTCGGTGCGGCCCTTCTGTCCGGACTCCTCGCCGAGGAAGCCGTGATCGGGATAGGCGCGGCGCAGTTCCTTGATGATCTCGGCCTCGGCCAGCTTGTCGACTTCGCTGACATAGTCGTGCCGGGATTTTTCCTCGATGTTGAGTCCCTCCACGCGATTGAGGTTGCGCAGAATGATGTTGCCGGCGGCGCGCGCGGCCTTGACCGCGACATTGACGGCGGGGCGGGGCATGAGGAACTCCGAGGATGGCTGATAAAGAGCATTTCGCCGTGCGGCGGGCGCGAAGGTTAGCACGACGCTTGAGCGCGAGCGAGCCCGCACTTGACTCCCTTCTCCCATCGGGAGAAGGTGCCCGAAGGGCGGATGAGGGAAAAGCGCTGCGAAGAGAGCAGCGTAATCGAATCCTGCAACGCCTTTCCCTCATCCGGCGCTGCCGCGCCACCTTCTCCCGATGGGAGAAGGGAAGCCAGGACTTTCGACTTCCGATGCAATCCATTCGTTTCGTTCTTGTGCGTACCTCACACCCCGGCAATATCGGCTCCGCGGCGCGCGCGATCCGCACGATGGGCTTCAGCCGGCTCGTGCTCGTCGCGCCGCACAAGTACCCGCATGCAGACGCTTCGGCGCTGGCCGCGGGCGCGGACGACGTGCTCGAAGGCATCGTCGTCGTGCCGACGCTGGTCGAGGCGATCGCCGACTGCAGTCTCGTGCTCGGCTGCACGGCGCGGCGGCGCGGGGTGTCGCTGCCCGAAATCACGCCGCGCGCGGCGGCGGCGCAGGCACATGAAGCCGCTGCGACCGGCGAGGTCGCCATCGTGTTCGGCAACGAACGCACGGGGCTCGAGAACGAGGAGCTCATGCGCTGCCATGCCGCCGTGCACATCCCGGCGGATCCGGGCTACTCCTCGCTCAATCTCGCCCAGGCCGTGCAGGTGCTCGCCTACGAGCTGCGCCTGGCGCAGCTGGAGGCGCAGCCAGTGGTCGATGCGGGCCCGAGGTCCGATCCGCCGGCGACCGCCGAGCAGATGGAGTATTTCTTCGGCCACCTGTTCGAGATGCTCAACGACATCGATTTCCACAAGGGGCGCTCGCCGGTGACGATAGAACAGCGCCTGCGCAAGCTGTTCCAGCACGCGACGCTCGACCAGCGCGAAGTGCGCATCCTGCGCGGCATCTTCGACGATGCACAGCGCATGGCGAGGATGGCCAAGAGCAGGGCTGAGGGCTGAGGGCAGAAGATCAAAAGCGTGGGTTCGCGCAGGTTTTTTCGGCCCTCAGCCCTCAGCCTTCATCCAAATCAGCCGCTCTCGTCCTCGGACACCGCCGTTTCCTTCAGCCGGCTGACCAGGATCTTGTCGATGCGCGCGCCGTCGAGATCGACGACTTCGATGCGGAACCCCGACCAGTCGAAATGCTCGGCGCATTGCGGGATGCGGCCGAACTGCGCGATGACCATGCCGGCAGCGGTGCGGTAGTCGTCGTCGTCCTCGTGCGGGAAACGGGCGATGCCGGTCAGCTCGCGCAGGTCGTCGATGCCGAGCGCGCCGTCGACCAGCCAGCTGCCGTCGTCGCGCGTGACGATCGGCGCGTCTTCGCCGTCGCGCGCTTCGACCGCCGGCAGCGCCGCCTTGCCGACGACGGCGCCGAGCAGGTCGTTGAGCGTGACCAGACCCTCGATGTCGCCGTATTCATCGACGATGAACGCCATCGGCGTGTCTGCATTGCGCAGTTCCTCGAGCAGGTCGAGCGCGCGCGCGGTGCCGGGCACGTAGATGGGCTTGGCCAAGGTGCGGAACAGGGCCTGCCCCGGATTCGCCCCCGGGCTCGGCTTCGCCTGTTCGCTCGCGGATTTCTCCAGGATATCGATCAGGTTCTTGACTTCGAGGATGCCGACAACGTCCTTGTCGCTGCCGCGCATGACCGGGTAGCGCGAGTGCGAGGACTCGCGCATCACCGCGAGGTTCTCCGCGAGCGGCGCGGTCACGTCGAGCCAGGCGATGCGCGGGCGCGGCGTCATCAGCGAGTCGACGCTGCGGTCGCCCAGGCGCAACACGCGGTTGACCATGTTGTGCTCGTCCGAATCGATCACGCCCTGTTCGGCGCCTTCGGAGACGAGCAACCGGATTTCCTCCTCGCTGACCCGCTCGCTGCTGGCCTGGTCGACCTTGAACAGGCGCAGCAGCCAGCGCGTGATCCAGATCAGGACGAAGCTGAAGGGCGTGGCGATCCAGGTCAGCACGCGCATCGGGATGGCGACGGCGGTGGCGAATTTCTCCGGCGCGACCAGGGCGAGGCGCTTCGGGATCAGCTCGCCGAGCAGCATGTTGGCGAAGGTGATGCCCGAGACGCTGAGCGCGACGCCGATCGGCAGCGCGTATTCGGCGACGCCCGGCAGGTTCTGCGCGTTGAGCCAGTGCGCGATCTGCTCGCCGATGCTCGCGCCGAGCGCGGTGCCTGTGCCGATGCCGAGCAGGGTGATGAATACCTGCACGGTGGAGAGGAACTGTTCGGGCTGCTGCGCCAGGTCGAGCGCGACGCGCGCGGCGCGGCTGGTCTGGGCGAGCTGCTTCAGGCGCAGCTTGCGCGAGGTCATCAGCGCCATTTCGCTCAGGGCGAAGAAGCCGTTGAGCAGGGCGAGGAAAACGACCAGGACGACTTCGGTAATCATTCCGCGGTGGACTGGAAGGCGGGTCGCAGTGTAGCAGGACCGCGCGGGGCGTCCGTGTTTGCGCGAGCAATTACCCGAAAATCAATCATTTGCCGCGCCCATGCTTGGGCGGCCTGCGCATCTGGGCTAAAATCCGTGCCCCGCCGATTCCGCGCGCGGACATTCCCGCGGCGGCTGCACAACGAGATCGATTCGTAGATGAAAACCCTCCTGGTTACCGGTGGCGCCGGTTTTATCGGCGGAAACTTCGTGCTTGGCGCTGTCGCCGACGGCCATCGCATCGTCAACCTCGACAAACTCACCTACGCGGGCAATCTCGACACGCTCGCCGCGCTCGAGGGCAATCCGAACCACGTGTTCGCCCGGGGCGACATCGGCGATCGCGATTTCGTCGGCAAGCTGCTCGCCGAGCACAAGCCCGATGCGATCGTGAATTTCGCCGCCGAATCGCATGTCGACCGCTCGATCGACGGCCCGGCCGCGTTCATCCACACCAACGTGGTCGGCACGCTGGCCCTGCTCGAGGCGACGCTCAAGCATTGGCGCGGCCTGGCCGGCGCGGAAAAGAACGCCTTCCGCTTCCTGCACGTCTCGACCGACGAGGTCTACGGTTCGCTCGGCGCCGAGGGCAAATTCACGGAAGAGACGGCCTACGCGCCGAACTCGCCGTATTCGGCGTCGAAGGCATCCAGCGACCATCTCGTGCGCGCCTTCCACCACACCTACGGCCTGCCGACGCTGACGACGAACTGCTCGAACAACTACGGTCCGTACCAGTTTCCCGAGAAACTCATCCCGCTGATGATCCACAAGGCGCTGGTCGGCGAGAAGCTGCCGGTCTACGGCGACGGCAGGAACGTGCGCGACTGGCTCTACGTCGGCGACCACTGCAGCGCGATCCGCCGCGTGCTCGACGCAGGTTCGCCGGGCGAGGTCTACAACGTCGGCGGCGACGCCGAGCGCGAGAACATCCACGTCGTGCGCACGATCTGCGCGCTGCTCGACGCACGCCGACCATTGGCGAACGGCGCCAGGCGCGAGGCGCAGATCAGTTTCGTCGCCGATCGCCCCGGCCACGACCGGCGCTATGCGATCGACGCCTCCAAGCTCAAGCGCGAACTCGGCTGGAAGCCGTCCGAGACGTTCGAGACCGGCATCGCGAGGACGGTCGACTGGTATCTCGCCAACGAGGCCTGGGCCAGGCGCGTGCTCGACGGCAGTTATCGCATGGAGCGTCTCGGCGTTGCCTGATTTCTTTGTTCGTCATTCCCGCTCTCGCGCGGATGACGATATCCCGGGAATTTATACAATGTCACAAACTGGAAAAGGCATCATCCTCGCCGGCGGCTCGGGCACGCGTCTGTATCCGCTCACCCAGGTCATCAGCAAGCAGCTGCTGCCGGTGTACGACAAGCCGATGATCTACTATCCGCTGTCGACGCTGATGCTCGCCGGCATCCGCGACGTGCTCGTGATCAACACGCCGCACGAGCAGGCGCTGTTCCAGAAGCTGCTCGGCGACGGTTCGCAGTGGGGCATTTCGATCCGCTACGCGGTGCAGCCCTCGCCCGATGGATTGGCGCAGGCCTACCTGATCGGCCGCGACTTCGTCGACGCCAAGCCGAGTTGCCTGATCCTCGGCGACAACATCTTCTACGGCCACGGTTTGACCGACGTGTTGCGCCGCGCCGCCGCGCGCGACCATGGCGCGACCGTGTTCGGCTACTGGGTGCGCGACCCGGAACGCTACGGCGTGGCCGGGTTCGATGCCTCCGGAAAAGTATCCGGGCTCGAGGAAAAGCCGAAGGATCCGAAATCGAACTACGCCGTGACCGGCCTGTATTTCTACGACGGCCGCGCGAGCGATTTCGCCGCCGCGCTGAAGCCGTCGCCGCGCGGTGAGCTCGAGATCACCGACCTCAACCGCTGCTATCTCGACGACGCCTCGCTGATGCTCGAGAAACTCGGTCGCGGCTATGCCTGGCTCGACACCGGCACGCACGAATCGCTGACCGAGGCCTCGAACTACATCGAGACGATCGAGAATCGCCAGGGCCTGAAGGTGTGCTGCCCCGAGGAGATCGCGTTTCTCAACGGCTGGATCGACGCCGAGCAGGTACTGCGCCTCGCCGCGCCGCTGGCGAAGAACGGCTACGGCCAGTATCTGCAGCAACTGGTGAAGCAGGGGCGCGGGCATGAAATTGATTGAGACCGATCTGTCCGGTTGCGTCATCATCGAGCCGCAGGTGTTCGGCGATGCGCGCGGCTGGTTCTACGAAAGCTACAATGCCGAAAAGTACAGAAACGCCGGTCTCGACCTGCGTTTCGTGCAGTCCAACGTTTCGCGCTCCGCGCACGGCGTGCTGCGCGGCCTGCATTACCAGTGGCCCAATCCGCAGGGCAAGCTCGTCGGCGTGCTCGAGGGCGAGGTCTACGACGTCGCCGTCGACATCCGCCGCGGTTCGCCGACTTTCGGGCGCTGGGCCGCCGTCGTTTTGAGCGCCGAGAACAAGCGCCAGTTCTGGATACCCGAAGGCTTCGCCCACGGCTTCGCCGTACTTTCGGATTTCGCGACGTTCGCCTACCAGTGCACCGCGCTCTACGACGGCGCCGCCGACGCCGGCATCCGCTGGAACGACGCCGACATCGCGATCGACTGGCCGCTCAGCGCGCCGCAGTTGTCGGCGAAGGACGAGAAGGCGCCGTTCCTGCGTGATGTGGCCGTTGAGAGACTGCCCGGCATTTCGGGCTGAAAGCGCGATTTCACGCATGGGGACACGCATGGGGAGGTTTGGGGTGAAAGGAATGCGGCGGATGTCGTATGGCTTGCTGCTGCTGGCCACCGGTTGGGCGCACGCACAAGTCCCGGTGGCGGACTTCGCGCGTCATGCGAAATATCGATGGGCCGAGATTTCGCCGAGCGGCGAGTATCTCGCGACCACGGCGGTGGTCGACGGCAAGACCGTGCTCGGCCTGGTTCATCTGGCCAGTTCAAAAGGAGTGAACCTCAATCCGCGCGACAACGATGAAGTCACCGGATTCGACTGGGTTGCGCCGAACCGCCTGATCTATACGCTCGGTGGGCACTACGGCCTCGGCGAGGCGCCGACGCCGACCGGCGAGCTTTTCAGCATCAATGGCGACGGTTCCGGCGCGGCGACGCTCTACGGCTATCGCGCCGGCGCTCCCGCAAGCGCCACGCATATCCGTCGCGCCACCTCCGACATGGGCTACGGTTTTCTCGTCGCCGCATCGAGCAACGAGCCCGCCTTCGCCTTGATCGGCGCGATTCCGGCGAACGGACCGGGGCATGCTTTCAGTTTCTCCGGCGCCTTTACCGAAGCGTATCGCATCGATCTGAACACCGGCGCCAAGCAGCAGTTGCTGACCGCGCCGATGCGGGGCGCCAGTTTTCTTGCCGATCACGGCGGACGCATCCGCTTCGCCTACGGCATCGACGTCGACCAGTTTGCCAAGGTGTTCTACCGCGGCGAAGACGGCAAATGGGAAACGGTCTACGATGGAAGCAAAGGCGGAGCGCGCTTCGAGCCTTTGATGTTCAATCGAACGGACGACAGCGTCTATGCGCGTTGCGACGGCGAGCACGGCGTCGGCGGCATCTGCCGCTGGCAACCGAAGACACGCCAACTGGAAACGATCTGGAGCGCGCGCGAGTCCGGTTCGGCCGAACTCATCGAGACGTTCGATCGCAAGGACGCCTTCGCGATTCGCACCCTGCTCGGGCGGCCGGCGGTCGTATTGTTCGACAAGTCCGCGCCGGAGGCGCAACTGCTCGTCGAGCTGATGAAGCAGTTTCCCGGCAGCGACGTGCGCTTCACCAGCGGGTCCAGCGACGGCAAGAAGGCCGTTTTCCTGGCTTCCGGAGATACCGATCCGGGCACGTTCTATCTCTACGACGCCGCCACGAAAAAAATCCGGCCCTTGCTGGCGCGCGGAGATTGGATAAAACCCGAGCGCATGGCGACGATGGAGCCGATCGCGCTGAAAGCGCGCGACGGCCTCGATCTGCATGGTTATCTGACGCGCCCCGCAGGCAAGGAGCAGGCCCGGGATTTGCCGCTGGTCGTGCTGCCGCATGGCGGACCCTACGGCATTTATGATCGCTGGGGATTCGATCCAGAAGTGCAGTTGCTGGCGAGTCGAGGGTATGCCGTGCTGCAAGTCAACTTCCGCGGTTCGGGTGGTTACGGGCTCCCGTTTCAGAAGGCCGGCTACAGGGAGTGGGGCGGCAAGATGCAGGACGATCTCACCGATGCGACGCGCTGGGCCGTTGCGCAACACATCGCCGATCGGGAGCGCATCTGCATTTTCGGCACGAGTTATGGTGGCTACGCTGCATTGCAGGGAGCGGTGAAGGAACCGGACCTCTACCGCTGCGCCATTGGCAACGCCGGCGTCTACGATCTGCGTCTGATGTACACGCGCGGCGATATCCCGCAGTCGGAGTTTGGCGAAAATTACCTCAAGATGGTTCTTGGCGAAGACGCCGCGGAGTTGTGGAATCGCTCGCCGATCGCGCATCTCGACGCGCTCAAGGCGAAGGTCATGCTGATCGTCGGCGGCGCCGACCGGCGCGTGCCGCCGATCCAGGCCGAGAATCTCCACGGCGAGTTGGCGAAGCGCAAGATCGAGCACGAGTGGTTGTACCAGCGCACGGAAGGGCACGGCTTCTATGACGAGGCGCACACGCGGGAAATGTACGAAAAAGTTCTCGCATTCCTCGACCGGAACATCGGTTCCGGCTACACGGCTGTGAGCGCGAAATGAAGATTCTCCTGCTCGGCGCGAACGGCCAGGTCGGCTTCGAGCTGCAGCGCTCGCTGGCGCCGCTGGGCGAAGTCGTCGCGGCGACGCGCAGCGGCAAGCTGCCGGGCGATGTCGACTGCCTGCGCGCCGATCTCGGCGATGCCGGCTCGCTTGCGCGGATTCTGCAGGAAGCGCGCTGGGACATCGTCGTCAACGCCGCGGCGTACACCGCGGTCGATCGCGCCGAGGACGAGCCGGCGCTCGCGCAACGGATCAACGGCGAAGCGCTCGCGCAGATCGGCGCGTGGGCCGCGCGCGGCAAGGCACTGGTCGTGCACTACTCGACCGACTACGTGTTCGACGGGCAGGGCGCGCGTCCGTATCGCGAGGACGACACCACGGCGCCGCTCGGCGCCTACGGGCGCAGCAAGCTTGCCGGCGAAACCGCCTTGCGCGAGTCCGGCTGCGCGCACCTGATCCTGCGCACCGCGTGGGTCTACGGCGCGCGCGGCGGCAATTTCCTGCGCACGATGCTGCGCCTGGCGCGCGAACGCGACCGTCTGACCGTGGTCGACGACCAGCGCGGCGCGCCGACGTCGAGCCGCCTGATCGCCGCGACCACGGCCGTGGTGCTCGAACGCTGGCTGGCCGGCGATGCGGCGCGGCGCGCGGGTTACAATGGCATCCATCATCTCGCCGCGGGCGGCGAGACGACGTGGTGCGGATTCGCACGCGCGATCGTCGCGCGCGCGGCCGCGGCGGGCCTGATCCCGCGCGCGGTCGAGGTGGCGGCGATTCGCACGGCGGATTTTCCGACCAAGGCGCGGCGGCCGGCGTATTCGGTGCTCGATACCGCGAAACTGCGCGAACGCTTCGGCGTGGTCGCGCCCGACTGGACATTGGGACTGGACGCGGTGATCGGCGAACTGGCGGAAGCCAAAGCCTGAGTCCGGGCCTGAAAATACGAGAACGCGGCTTGGGGGGCCGCAGCATGGACGGCCGGCGACGGCCGCGAAAAACGGAGAATGAAGATGCTGATTCCTGTGATCCTGTCCGGCGGCGCCGGGACCCGTCTCTGGCCGGTGTCGCGCAGCGCGTATCCGAAGCCGTTCATGCGCATGGCCGACGGCGAATCGCTGTTGTACAAGACGCTGACGCGCGCGCTGCGCGTGGCGGGCGAAGGCAACGTGCTGACGGTCACCGGGCGCGATTTCTACTTCCTCAACCGTGACGAGTACGCGCGCCATCCGGGTGCGGACATCGACCGCATGCGCTTCCTGCTCGAACCTGCCGGGCGCAACACCGCGCCGGCGATCGTGCTCGCCGCGCTGCACGTGCGCGAACACTTCGGCGCCGGCGCGAGCCTGCTGATCCTTCCCGCCGACCATCTGATCAACGACGTCGACGCGTTCGTCGCCGACGTCGCGCGCGCGCAGGCGCTGGCGCAGGACGGTTGGCTGGTTACGTTCGGCATCCCGCCGCAGCATCCGGATACCGGATTCGGCTACATCAAGCAGGGCGCGCAGATCGGCCACAGCGGCGAGCGCGAGATCGAAGCCTTCGTCGAGAAGCCGAATCTGGAAAAGGCAAAGGAATATCTGGCCGGCGGCGGCTACGTCTGGAACTCGGGCATGTTCTGCTTCCGCGCCGACGTGCTGCTCGAGGTGGCGGGCACGACCTGCCCTGACGTGCTCGCCGCCGCGCGGACCTGTCATGCGGGCGCGCGCACGCACGAGAGCCCGATCGAGTACGACAAGGACAAGTTCCTCGCGCAGCCCGACATTTCGATCGACTACGCGGTGATGGAGCGCGCGCCGCGCCGCGCGGTCGTCGCCGCGGGGTTCGACTGGAGCGACATCGGCTCGTGGAAGGCGATCAGCGAGATTCCCTCGGCCGCCGAACCCGATGCCGCTGGCAACCGCGTGCTCGGCAAGGCGGTCGTCGTCGGCAGCGAGAACTGCTACATCCAGAGCGACAAGCGCATCGTCGCCGCGGTCGGGGTCAAGGACCTCGTCATCGTCGATACGGGCGATGCCGTGCTCGTCTCCGATCGCGAGCACGCGCAGCAGGTCAAGCAGGTCGTCGAGCAGTTGCGCGACGACGGCGATGTCGTCGTGCGCCATCACCAGACCGTGCATCGTCCCTGGGGCAGCTACACCGTGCTCGAGGACGAGGACGACTGCAAGGTCAAGCGCCTCACGGTCAAGCCGGGCGAGGTGTTGAGCCTGCAACTGCATCACCGCCGCAGCGAGCACTGGACCGTCGTCCAGGGCACGGCCAAGGTGCGCGTGGGCGACGAGGAATTTCTGCTCGAGCGCAACGAATCCTGCTACATCCCGGTCGAGACCCTGCACCGCCTGGAGAATCCGACCGGCGCCGACATCCACCTGATCGAGGTGCAGTGCGGCGACTACTTCGGCGAGGACGACATCGTGCGTCTGGAAGACCGCTACGGCCGCGTGCCGGCCAAGGCGACATGAGCAACATCGCGCCGTCATTCCCGCGCCGGCGGGAATGGCGAGAAAAACACCATTGGGAGAGAGGAATGAAAGGGTTGATTGCCACCGCGTCACTGCTTCTCTGCGCGCAGGCCTCCGCCTCCGTGCCGCATCCGTTCGGCATCCACGACCTGGTCATGCTCGAACGCGTCAGCGATCCGCAGATCTCGCCGGACGGCAAGCGCGTCGCCTGGCAGGTGCGCGAGACCGACTACGAGAACAACAAGGGCAGGAACGGCATCTGGACGATCGAGCTCGGCAATCCGAAGGCGCAGGCCGCGCGCCTGACCGACGCGGCCGCCAACGCGACCGCGCCGCGCTGGTCGGCCGACGGCGGCGCGATCTACTACCAGGACAAGGGCCAGATCTGGCGCCTGCCGGCCGCCGGCAAGGGCGCGGCGCTGCAGGCGAGCGACCTCGCCCTCGACATCAACGCGTACAAATTCTCCGCCGACGGCAAACAGGTGCTGCTGTCGATCGACACCTGGCCCGACTGCGGCAAGGACGATGATCCGATCGCATGCACGAAGAAACATAACGACGACAAGGCGAAGAGCAAGGCCAGCGGGCGCGTCTACGACAAGCTGTTCGTGCGCCATTGGGATACCTGGGCGGATGGATCGCGTTCCCAGTTGTACATCGCAGCCGTCGACGCGAACGGAAAAATCGGCGCGCCGAAACTGCTGACGCGCGGTATCGACGGCGACGTGCCGTCGAAGCCCTTCGGCGGCGACGACGAATTTTCGTTCTCGCCCGATGGCAAGAGTGTGTATTTCAGCGTGCGCATCGCCGGCACGAGCGAGCCGTGGTCGACGAATTTCGACATCTATTCGGTGCCCGCCGACGCCAGCGCCGCGCCGAAGAACCTGACCGCGGCGAACAAGGCATGGGACACCGCGCCCGTGCCCTCGGCCGACGGCAAGACGCTGTACTACCTCGCGATGAAGCGCCCCACTTTCGAGGCGGACCGCTTCGGCATCATGGCGCTGGATCTCGCCAGCGGCGCGACGCGCGAAATCGACCCGCAATGGGATCGTTCGGCCGGCGGGCTCAAGCTCTCGGCCGACGGCAAGACGCTGTTTGCGACCGCGGACGACAACGGCGAGCATCCGTTGTTCGCGATCGACATCGCGACGGGCAAGGTGAGCAAACTCGCGGGCGACGGCTCGATCCACGAGTACAGCGTGCACGGCAACGACATCGTGTTTTCGCGCACGACGCTGAAGACGCCGGCCGATCTGTTCCGCGTCGCCGCGAAGGGCGGCAAGGCGACGGAATTGACGAACCAGAATTCGACCAAGATGGCCTTCGTCGACACAGGCGCATTCGAGCCGTTCACGTTCAAGGGCGCGAACGGCGACAGCGTGCAGGGTTGGCTGGTCAAGCCGGCCGGATTCGACAAGGCGAAGAAATACCCGGTCGCGTTCCTGATCCACGGCGGTCCACAGGGCGCGTTCGGCAACGACTGGAGCTACCGCTGGAATCCGCAGACCTACGCGGGTCAGGGCTTCGCCGTCGTCATGGTCAACTTCCACGGCTCGACCGGCTACGGCCAGGCGTTCACCGATGCGATCTCGGGCGACTGGGGCGGCAAGCCGCTCGAGGACCTGCAGAAGGGCTGGGCGGCGGCGCTGGAAAAGTATACTTTTCTCGATGGCGGGCGCGCCTGCGCGCTCGGCGCCTCGTACGGCGGCTACATGGTCTACTGGATCGCCGGCAAGTGGAACCAGCCGTGGAAGTGCCTCGTCGATCACGACGGCGTGTTCGACAACCGCATGATGGGTTACTCGACCGAGGAGCTCTGGTTCTCCGAGTGGGAGAACAAGGGCACGCCGTGGGACAAGCCCGAGAACTACGAGAAGTTCAATCCGGTCAACCACATCAAGGACTGGCGCGTGCCGATGCTCGTGATCCACAGCGAGAAGGATTTCCGCATTCCGGTCGAGCAGGGCCTGGCGGCGTTCACCGCCCTGCAGCGGCGCGGCATCCCGAGCGAGTTGCTGACCTTCCCCGACGAGAACCACTGGGTGCTCAAGCCACAGAACAGCGTGCTCTGGCACGATACGGTGAACGCGTGGCTCAAGCGCTGGACGGCGCAATGACTTAGGCTTCCCTTCTCCCACCGGGAGAAGGTGCCCGCAGGGCGGATGAGGGAAGAGCCTCGCGGGAACGACATCGCTTTGCAGGACGTAGCGCCCTTCCCTCATCCGGCGCTGCCGCGCCACCTTCTCCCGGTGGGAGAAGGGATGCAAAAGCATGAGGTTGTTGTGAACACAATCGAAACGATTTCGGAAAGCAAGTGCTTCGGCGGCACGCAGGGTTTCTATCGCCACGCATCCGCGGTCTGCAACGGCCCGATGCGCTTCGCTGTCTTCACGCCGCCACAGGCGACATCGGACAAGGTACCCGTGCTGTACTACCTGTCCGGCCTCACCTGCACCGAGGAGAACTTCACGGTCAAGGCGGGCGCGCAGCGCATCGCCGCCGAGCTCGGCCTCATGCTCGTCGTGTCCGACACGAGCCCGCGCAACACCGGCATTCCCGGCGAGGCCGACGACGAGCACTTCGGCGCCGGCGCGGGCTTCTATCTCGACGCGACGCAGGCGCCGTGGTCGCGGCATTTCAACATGTACAGTTACGTGACGAAGGAATTGCCCGGGGTGATCGGCGAACATTTCCCCGCCGACATGCAGCGCGAGGGCATCTTCGGCCACTCGATGGGCGGGCATGGCGCGCTGACGATCGCGTTGAAGAATCCGACGCGCTATCGCTCGCTGTCCGCGTTCGCGCCGATCTCCGCGCCATCACGATTTGGTTCCGGTCCGGCCGCGTTCGCGCGCTATCTCGGTGAGGACCGCGAGGCGTGGAAGCGGTACGACGCCTGCGAACTCGTCGCGCAACAGCGTTTTCCGGGGACGATCCTGGTCGACCAGGGCGACGCCGACCCGCTGATCGGCGGCCTGCGCCCGGACCTGTTCGAGACCGCGTGCAAGGCCGCGAGGCAGCCGCTGAACCTGCGCATGCAGCGCGGCTACAATCACAACTATTTCTTTGTCTCGACCTTCGTCGAGGATCATTTGCGCCATCATGCCGCGGCACTGTTGCCTTAGCTTTGGCCGTCATTCCAGCGTAAGCTGGACTGCGAAGGCAGGATGCCGGAGCGAACATTCGCGTAGCGAATGGCCCATCGGGCGGCCTGCGGATGCAGGCTGTAATCCAGCCTTTGCTTTTCTGCTTTTCGCACATCAAACAGCATGACAAGCCGGAGCTGGATTCCAGCTTGCGCTGGAATGACGAGCGGAGAGAGGCGGAATCAGGACTGATCGTTTCGCCGATTTCACAAAGTATAAATCTGGAGAATTCCACATGAAAACCCGCGCCGCCGTCGCCTTCGAAGCCGGCAAGCCGCTCGAAATCGTCGATGTCGACCTGCAGGGCCCGAAGGCGGGCGAAGTGCTCGTGCGCATCGTCGCGACGGGCGTCTGCCACACCGATGCATTCACGTTGTCGGGCGCCGATCCCGAAGGCCTGTTTCCGGCGATCCTCGGCCACGAGGGCGGCGGCATCGTCGAGGAAGTCGGTCCCGGCGTGACCAGCGTGAAGCCCGGCGACCACGTGATCCCGCTGTATACGCCCGAATGCGGCGAGTGCAAGTTCTGCCTGTCCGGGCGCACGAACCTGTGCCAGAAGATCCGCGTCACGCAAGGCAAGGGCCTCATGCCCGACGGCAGCTCGCGCTTCGCGTACCAGGGCAAGCCGGTGCTGCACTACATGGGCACAAGCACGTTCTCCGAGTACACCGTGCTGCCGGAAATCTCGCTCGCGAAGATCAACCCGCAGGCGCCGCTCGACAAGGTCTGCCTGCTCGGCTGCGGCATCACCACGGGTGTCGGCGCGGTGCTCAACACGGCCAAGGTATGGCCGGGTGCGACCGTCGCCGTGTTCGGCCTCGGCGGCATCGGCCTCGCCGTCGTCCAGGGCGCGGTGATGGCGAAAGCGTCGCGCATCATCGCGGTCGATGTGAATCCGACGAAGTGGGAGATGGCGCGCGCGATGGGCGCGACCGACTTCGTCAATCCCAAGGACTACGACCGGCCGATCCAGCAGGTGCTCGTCGATCTCACCGACGGCGGCGTCGATTTCTCGTTCGAGTGCATCGGCAACGTCAACGTGATGCGCTCGGCGCTCGAGTGCTGCCACAAGGGCTGGGGCGAGTCCATCATCATCGGCGTCGCTGGCGCGGGGCAGGAAATTTCCACGCGCCCGTTCCAGCTCGTCACCGGCCGCGTCTGGCGCGGCTCGGCATTCGGCGGGGTCAAGGGCCGCTCGCAGCTGCCGGGCTATGTCGAGCGTTATCTCGCGGGCGAATTGAAGGTCGACGAATTCGTGACCGAAACGCTGCCGCTCGAGCAGATCAACCATGCCTTCGACCTGATGCACGAGGGCAAGGTGATCCGTTCGGTCATTCGCTACTGAGGTTCGTTCGCATGCGGTAGCGGACCGCCGCATCGTCATCTCCACGGGCTTGGACGCGACATCGGCGACTCACATCATCGGGAGACAGAGCCATGGCAGTTGCAATTCACCCATCCGTCGACAATGGCCTCAAGCCGGCTGCGCCAGGTTTTTCGGGCGGCATGCTGGTGTGCCGGTGTGCGAACGATCCGGTCAAGGTGCAGGTCGATTCGCAGGTGCTGCACAACCACGCCTGCGGCTGCACCAAGTGCTGGAAGCCGGCCGGCGCGCTGTTCTCGGTCGTCGGCGTCGTGCCGCGCGACAAGCTGAAAGTGACAGGAAACGGCAACAAGCTGAAGGTCGTCGATGACAAGGCGACGATCCAGCGCCATGCCTGCACGGTTTGCGGCGTGCACCTGTTCGGCCGCATCGAGAACGACAAGCACGCGTTCTACGGCCTCGACTTCATCCATGCGGAGCTGTCTCCCCAACCGGGCTGGGCGCCGCCGAGCTTCGCGGCGTTCGTGTCGTCGATCATCGAGAGTGGCGCCGATCCGAACAGCATGGGCGCGGTGCGCGGCCGCCTGAAGGAGGTTTTCGGCAACGACTACTACGACTGCCTCAATCCGCCGCTGATGGATGCGCTGGCGACCCACGCCGCAAAGCTGAGCGGCGTGCTCAAGGCGTGAAGCGTTTCTGACGGAAGACGGAAAAAGGCCGGTGCGATGCGGCCTTTGGGTTTGACGCCCTACGGCTCGGACAAACGTCCACCCAGCGCAGTCAACAAGTTTTGCGCCGCGCCGATGCGCTCGGCCGCGCCAGGCAGGTCCATGCGGATCTTGAACTTGTCCTGGCCGTCGAGCGAATACACTTTCGGCTGGGTCTGGATCAGCTTGATCACGCGCATCGGGTCGATGTTCGGTTGCGGCTTGAACAGCACGCGGCCGCCGCGCTCGCCGAGTTCGAGCTTCTTGATCCCCATCGCCGTCGCGGCGAGCTTGAGCGCGGCGGCGACGAACAGGTGCTTGACCGGATCGGGCAGCAGGCCGAAGCGGTCGATCATCTCGATCTGCAGTTCGCGTAGCGCATGCGCGTCGCGCGCGCTGGCGATGCGCTTGTACAGGGTCAGGCGCGCGTGCACGTCGGGCAGATAGTCGTCGGGGATCAGCGCGGGCACGTGCAGTTCGATCTCGGCGTCGTGCTCGTTGACCAGGTCGAAGTCCGGCACCTTGCCCGACTTGAGCGCGCGCACGGCGCGTTCGAGCAGTTCGGAATAGAGCGAGAAACCGATCGCTTCGATCTGGCCGGACTGCTCCTCGCCGAGCAGTTCGCCCGCGCCGCGGATCTCGAGGTCGTGCGTGGCGAGGGTGAAGCCGGCGCCGAGTTCCTCGAGCGAAGCGATCGCCTCGAGCCGCTTCTCCGCGTCGGCCGTGATGCTGCGCTTGTCCGGCACAATCAGGTAGGCGTAGGCGCGATGGTGCGAGCGGCCGACGCGGCCGCGCAACTGGTGCAGCTGCGACAGGCCGAAGCGGTCGGCGCGATTGATCAGGATCGTGTTCGCGCTCGGCACGTCGATGCCCGATTCGATGATCGTCGTGCACACCAGCACATTGAAGCGCTGGCGGTAGAAGTCGAGCATGACCTGTTCGAGTTCGCGCTCGGGCATCTGGCCGTGGGCGATGCGCAGGCGCGCCTCGGGAATCAGCTCGCCGAGTTCGCGCGCGGTCTTCTGGATCGTCTCGACCTCGTTGTGCAAAAAATATACTTGGCCGCCGCGCGCGAGTTCGCGCTGGAACGCCTCCCGGATCGTCGCCGTATCCCACGGCGCGATGAAGGTCTTCACCGCGAGGCGGTGCGAGGGCGGCGTGGCGATGATTGACAGGTCGCGCAGCCCGCTCATCGACATGTTGAGCGTGCGCGGGATCGGCGTCGCGGTCAGCGTCAGCAGGTCGACTTCGGCGCGCAGCTTCTTCAGCTGCTCCTTCTGGCGCACGCCGAAGCGTTGCTCCTCGTCGACGATGACGAGGCCCAGATCCTTGAATTTGATATCCGGTTGCAAAAGGCGATGCGTGCCGATCATGACATCGATCTGGCCGTGCTCGAGTTTCTTGAGCGCCTCGTTCACTTCGGCCTTCGACTTGAAGCGCGAGATCACCTCGACCCGCACCGGCCAGTCGGCGTAGCGGTCGCGGAAGTTCTGGTAGT
>JAFEFQ010000247.1 GCA_018240505.1 Pseudomonadota bacterium | reverse complement strand
TAACGCAAGCCATTTCCGATGGTCACCCAGAGAAACACCACGTATACCGGCGCCAGGTGCACGTCGAGAAAATGCATCGCCGCGCCCATCATCGCGTAGTCTGCGATCATGCCGATCAGGCGGCGGATTTTTGAAACGCCAGGCCTGACGGCAATCCACACGAGGATGCCGAATCCGACGAT
Organism: Pseudomonadota bacterium; assembly: GCA_018240505.1. GTDB lineage: Bacteria > Pseudomonadota > Gammaproteobacteria > Xanthomonadales > Rhodanobacteraceae > Rudaea. The sequence goes on along the minus strand of JAFEFQ010000247.1, from coordinate 42,184 downwards.
CGACTCGAAAGCAACGCACAGGAATACCGCTTGCAGACTGGAATCGTGAAACCCGGTGACGCTCCCGACGTACCCGAGATAGATCAGCACGAAGCCCAGAATCACCATACGAACAAGCGCCTGCACGTGCTCGGAATCAGCGCGCTTCGTGTAGCGAGATCTCAGTGTGGCAAAAAAAGCCTTCATAACGGAAAAATGCATACCTTGGAGCTATTGCGGGCGTCTTCAGCTCGCGAACTCAATAGCCATTCTCGTTCGGCTCGAGACTGGAGTGCTGAACTTCCGACAGCCGGGCTACATTGCCCAGCATGATGTCCACGCAGACGGGGGAAAACAGCTTGCCGCGCTGCTCGACGAAATACTCGAGGGCCTTGGCCAGACTCCAGGCCGCCTTGTACGGTCGCTCCGTGGTCAACGCATCGAACACATCGGCCACCGCGACGATTTGCGCGGCGATCGGTATCTCGTCCCCTTTGAGGCCATCGGGATAACCGGTGCCGTCCCAGCGTTCGTGATGGCGTAGCGCGATGACCGCGGCGGCCTGCATGAACTTGCTGCGGCTGTCGCGCAGGATTTCATGCCCGATCACCGGGTGGCGGCGCATGAGCGCGGCCTCTTCTTCCGTCAGCGTGCCGCGCTTGAGCAGAATCGAGTCGGGAATGCCGATTTTGCCGATGTCGTGCAATGGCGCTGCATAGGTCAGGCGTCGCACTTCCTCTTCCGGCATACCGATCTCCTCTGCCAGAAGCTCGACGTAGTGCGACATCCGCATCAAATGCAGCCCCGTCGTGAAATCCCGATATTCGGCGGCCTTGGCAAGGCGGAACAGGATTTCGCGCTCACGATTTTCGATCTCGTGCAGATTGGCAAGCAACCGATCTTCGAGTGACCGTGCCCGCTCTTTTACCGATTCGCCCTGGCGCCGCAGCGAAAGCAGGTTGCGAAAGCGCGCGCGCAACTCGCGCGGACGCACCGGCTTGACCAGAAAATCGATTACCCCGGCATCGAGTGCCGCCTGACGCAGTGGTTCGTCACCGACCACGCTGATCAGCACAATCGGCACATCGCGATTGGCCGGCAGGCGACGAAAACGCCGCGCAAACTCGAGGCCGTCGAAGCCGGGCATGCGATAGTCGAGCAGGAGCAAGTCTATCGTCTGGGTCTTGGACCACTCCAAGGCCACGATCGGATCGCCGAAATCGAATACACGCACGTCCTGGCTGATGCCCTCTACCACCTTGCGCATCATCAGACGTGCGGATTGCTGGTCGTCGACAATCACTATGTTCATATGCGTGTGCAAGCGTTGACCGAACTGTCGGGCCTCCGTGCCACGAGCCACGGTTTCCAAATCTGGCAGAAAATTGGTAGAAAGCACGGCGACCACGCTCTGTTTGTTGGGGCCACAAGTCTTGCACCGATGATTTTAAGCAAAATTCACGCCGAAAATTTATTTCAGTGAAATCAACATGTTGTATTTAACGTATTGACTGCCTCATGACGCAGAACGGCAACTAGTGCCGCTGCAAAGCGCGAACAGCCTACAACAAATCGCCAGCGACGCGGACGCTGGCTGCGCGTCGCACACATCGTCGACAGGGAACTCGTCCGCTCGATCGCGACATCGGGGGCACGGCACCGCAATGGGTGCAAGACAGAGGCCGCGATGCAAATCCGTCCAGTGCAGGATCTACGTCTGATCCGACGACACGAGCTGCAAACGCGTCTTGACCAGTTTAGGATCCGGCAGCAGCAGGCGTTCGATCTCCGCCGCCCCCAACGGCTGCGAATAAAGATAGCCCTGTCCTTCGATGCAGCCGGCACGCAACAGGAAGTCGTGTTGGGCTTCCGTTTCGATACCCTCGGCCACCGTACGCAGGCCCAGACTCTTGCCGATCGCCAGAACTGCCTGGATGATTGCCGCGTCGTTCGCATCGGGCAGGCCGCGCACGAACGAGCGATCGATCTTGAGCCAGGTGATCGCGGGCAACTTGAGATACGCAAGCGACGAGTATCCGGTGCCGAAATCATCGATCGCCACGCTGACGCCGAGAGCGTGCAACCGGTGCATGATCTGGTCCGTGCCTTCACCGAGCCGCAGCATCGAACTTTCGGTGATTTCCAGCACAAGCCGCGCCGGTGCCACGCCGGTTTCCATCAGCGCGCGACTCAACGATTCAACAAAGGCATGATGCCCGAACCAGCTCGCCGACACGTTGATCGCCACGCGGATCGGCGGCATGCCGAGTTGCTCCCATTCCTTGAGCTTCATGAGGACTGCGCGCATCACCCATTGGTCGATCTGGCGTACGACGCCGAGATTCTCGGCTACCGGCACAAATTCGGCCGGTGCGATCAACCCGCGCAGCGGATGCTGCCAGCGCAATAGCGCTTCGACCGCCATGATGCGCCCGCTGCGCAACTCGATGCTCGGCTGAAACATGAGGCGCAATTCGTCACGTGCCAGCGCCTGGCGCAATTCCGCCGCCAACTGCAGGCGGCTGCGCGCCTTCGCGTGCATGATCGGCGTGTAGAAGCGGATGCCGTTGCGTTCCTCGGTCTTGGCCGCGTACATCGCGGCGTCGGCGTTGGCAATCACGGTCGCGGCATCGAGCGCATCGAGCGGATAGCCGGCAACGCCGATGCTGGCGCTTATGACGATCTCGTTGTTGTCGATGCGATACGGATCGGAGAGCGTCGCGAGCAAACGGTTGGCGAGACCGGCGGCATCCTCGCGCAGACCGAGCCCACGGACCAGCACCGCGAACTCGTCGCCGCCGATGCGTCCGGCCACGTCGAGCGGTGCAAGCTGCCTGGTGACGCGATCGGCCGCGACAGCAAGCAAGCGATCGCCGACCGCGTGACCGAAACTGTCGTTGACAGCCTTGAACGCGTCGAGATCGATGAACAGCACCGACACCGCCTCTCGCGCCTGTTCGGCCGCCGCAATCGCCCTCGCGCAATGCTCCTCGAACTGCACGCGGTTGACCAGACCGGTCAACGGATCGTGCCGGGCAAGGTATTCCAGTTGCGACCGGTCCGACTTCGAAGCGGTGATGTCGGAAATCACTGCGACGAAGCGCTGGACCTGTCCCTGCGCGTCGCGAATCACGCCGATGCTCAGGCGCTCGTCGTAGACGCTGCCATCTCGCCGGCGCGCCTGGACTTCGCCGACCCAGGAACCTGTCGCCTCGATCTGCCGCCACAACGACGGTGGCAGCGACTCGCCCTGCGGCAGCACGCGAGTATCGTCGATGCGCCACCCGGCAAGCTCCTCGGCCGTGAAGCCGGTCAGGGCGGTATGCGCGGCGTTGACCGCAATCACCTTGCGCGCAGCATCGGCAATGATCACGCCCTCCGCTACCGAAGCGAGCGCTTCGGCGGCGATGCGCCGCTCCTGCTCCATGGCCACGCGTTCGGAAATATCGCGGATGATCACCTGGCGGACATGCTTCTCGCCCCAGCGCACCCGGCTCCACTGCGTTTCCACCGGGCGCGATGTTCCATCGACGGAAAACAGCAGGTCAATCGTCGAAGTCTTCGCCTTCTCACCCATGCTGCCGGCGACCATGTCGGCGAACCGCCTGCCGACAAGCTCCTGCGGCATGCGCCCAAACCAGTCCGCGGCAGTACGGTTTGCATCGAGCACGAAGCCATCGTTCTCGTCGACCATGACGATCGCATCCGGCGCGTTGTCGAACAACACCCGGTAGCGATCCTCCGTGCCGTGAATCTTCGCCATCGTCCGTCGTGCGATGCGCAGCCACAACAGGCAGGCCAAGGCCGCCGCTGCGCATACCCCGAAAAACAGGAAGCGAGCTATCCAGATTGCGCCGTCGGCTATTGCCCTGGAAAACTGTTCGGCGCGCGGCTGAATGTAGTCATTCAACACGGAGATGCGTGCAATCGTCTGTGACAGTCTCTGTTCGTTCCAGGATTGTGAATGACGTTCGCTGCGCAGTTCGTGAGCGATGGCGCCGAGTTCGTCGATCGACGAATCGGTGGAACGCCACGCCGACAGCGCGCTGTTCATGAACGGCGCGCTCTGCAGATAGCGAAACACGAAAATGACGACGGGAACCACATCGCGCTGGGCGTTGCTGTGGCTCAGCGCCTGCTCGACCGCAGGATGGTCGTAGTTCGGCTTGAGCGCTTCGTCACGGGCAAAACGATCGTAGCCGAGCAAAGCGTAATTGCGGTCGAAACTTGCCAGCGCCTCAGGAGCGCCGTATACGGCGTATGCCTGGATGTCGACGACGATCTGCTTCTGCGCCTTCGACCAGGCGCTTTCTCCCTGGAGCAGTGCGGCGAGCGCAAGCTGCACCTGCAGCGCCCCTCCAAGCAGGAGCAGCAACAAGCTTACGAGTCCGGCCAATCCCCACGCCAATGGCATGAGCTTCCGGATCAGGGCATGCTCGGATGGCATCGGTTTCCCCAGCATGGCTGCCATCATACGCTGGGGCGCCGTCAAACGCTTCTTTCACTGCAACCGCGCCGGGAGCGGCGGCGGGAGCCCATGCGCGTTGCGCCCGCAACTTGCGTCTCGCCGCGCGCGACAGCGCCGCAACAAGAACGAAATGCATGCAATCCCGCGGAAAAGCTACAGATCTCGCGCGATGCGGATGCCGACTTGCGCGTTGCGCGCATCGAGCGGCAGGTTCGTGCGGAAGGCCGAGCGTGCCTGCTCCGGCGCGCTGCCCCAGGACGCGCCGCGGACGACGCGGCGCTCGCAACCCGGATTGACCCAGGCGCGCGCGTCGGCCGGAGCGCGCAGGTAGTTGTCATGCCAGCAGTCCTCGACCCAATCGGCGACGTTGCCGTCGATGTCGCGCAGGCCGAACGGATTCGGCGGAAACCTGCCGATCGGCGCCGGCCCCCAGTAGCCGTCGCTGTAGCGCGGGAACGCGTTGCTCCAGCGCCGTCCCGACGGGGACTTGTCGCCGTCGCCGGTCAGGTTGGCGATCTTCGGCGGCGGATTGCCGTCGCCCCACCAGTAGCGCGTCGTCGTGCCGGCGCGCAGCGCGTACTCGTACTCGGCCTCGCTCGGCAGGCGGTAGCGCTTGCCGGTGCGCGCCGCCAGCCATTGCGCATACGCCCTGGCGTCGTTCCAGGAAACGTGGACCACCGGCAGGTTGTCGGCGGCGACCGCGCCGCTGTAGTCGTTGCGCCAGGTGATGCCGCGGCGATCGATCGTGCGTCCGGAATCTTCGTCATACACGGTCGAACTGCCGAGTTTCTCCGCGTCGGTCTGGTATTTCGCATCGTCGACGAAGGCGCGGAACTCGGCGACGCTGACCTCGTCCTGGCCGAGCGCGAAACCGAGCGCGACCTTGACCTCGCGCTGCGGCTCCTCGGTGCTGCGATGGCCGGCCTCCTGCGCCGGGGAGCCCATCGTGAAGCTGCCGATCGGCACGACGACGAGCGGCGGTGCTTTGCCGTTGCGGTCGACGAAGGCGTCGGCGATCACCTGCCCCGGCTTGTAGCTCGCGTACAGGCGCGCATTGCGCAGGCGCTCGTTGAACGCATCGACACCGCCGACATCGGGACTCAGACCGAGCGCGCGCTGCGCGAGCAGTTGCGCCAGGTCGGCATCGCCCGCGTCCAGCGCGGAATTGGCTTGCGCCATCACCGCGCTCGCGCGCTGCTCGCGGATGCCCTGGATCTGGCTGCGCGTATCGAGCAGTTGCTGCGAACCGGGCCTGATCGAGGACGCACCGCGCAATGCCTCCTCGGCACCCGCGTAGTCGTCCTGCGCTGCCGCAGCGAGCGCGCGGTCGAGCCAGAAGCGCTCGATCTGGGCAAGACCCTGGTCGGCGAGCTTGTTGTCGGCGTCGATCTTGATCACCTGGCGATAGATCGCGAGCGCATCGCTTCGATTCTTCGCGACAGCGACGTCGTCCTTCGCCTCGCGATGAAGCAACTCGGCGGCACGCGTGAGCAAGGGCGTCGTCTGACGCAGCTTCTTCAGGTGCGATTGCAATTCGTCGATATGCCCGTCGTCGAGGGCTTGGTCGCGCAGAATCGAGATGAGGCGCGCGGATTCCTCCTCGTCACCGCGGTCGAGCGCAGCGCCGGTCTGCTGCAGGATCGCATCGCGCACTTTCTCCACGCCGGCCTTCGCCGCGGCATTGCGGTTGTCGGCGTCGAGCACCTGGCGATAGACAGCCAACGCACCCTCTTTCGCTTCGACCAGTCTGTCTTTGGCGAAGGCATCATCCGCTTTCTTGAGCAAGGCGGCGATCGCCTTCGGCGGCGGCGCCGGCGGCGGCGCCAGGCTGATCGGCGGTCCCCACTCGGCGGCCTGCTCGCGCGCGCCTGCGGATGGGGTGACTGCTGCACCGGGCTTTTGCGCCTGCGCGACGATCAGCGGGCGGTTTTGCACTGCCGTGTCGGCGGACGACACCGGCGCGGACTGCGGTGCCGGCATGCCCGGGAAGAAGCGCCAGACCAGCGCGAACAACAGCAGGGCGATGCCTGCTGCACCGCCGAGCGTGGTCTGCTTGTTGACGACGTCGCTGCCTGGCATCGAAGAATCTGCTGGAAAAATCGGCTGACATTCCTGCTGCGGAACCTTAGGCTATGCGCCCGCGTGCCGCAACCGACAATCGCCGCGCGCACATGTTCCATTCACTCTTCACGCCGCCGCGAGCGGGCAAACTAAGGTTCCCGATGCACGTCTGGATCGACAGCGACACTGCGTTGGCCGCATGGATGGCCCAGCACTCCGACCACGAAATCGTCGCGCTCGACACCGAATTCATGCGCACGAACACGTTCGCGCCGATTCTCGCCCTCGTGCAGGTCAGGCTCGGCGACGCGGTCGCCCTGCTCGACTCGCCCCGGCTCGGCAGCCACGCCGCGCTCGCCGCGCATCTGCGCGATCCGGCCCGCGCCTGCGTGATGCACAGCGCGAGCGAGGATCTCGAAGCGCTCGCCGGCATCGTGCCCGAGGGCCCGGCCCGGCTGTTCGACACGCAGATCGCCGCCGCCATGGCCGGCCTCGGCTTCGGACTCTCCTACCAGAAGCTCGTCTCCGTGTTGTTCGGCGTCGACCTGCCGAAATCGGAAACGCGCTCGGACTGGCTGCAGCGCCCGCTCAGCGCCGCGCAGCTCGATTACGCCGCGCAGGACGTGGCCTGGCTGCCGCAGATCCACGCCCGCCTCGCCGACTCGCTGGAATCGCTGGGCCGCAGCGAGTGGCTGGCCGAGGATTGCCGGCGCATGATCGAGCGCGTGCGCCACGCGCTCCCCGATCCGCAGCCGCAACGCGCATTCCGCAGCGCCGCCGACTGGCCGCGCGACAACCAGATCCTGCTGCGTCGCCTGCTGCGCTGGCGCGAAACGGCCGCGCGGCACTACGACAAGCCGCGCTCCTGGCTGCTCGACGACGCGCATGCACTCGATCTCGCGCGGCGGCCGCCGGCCGATGCCGAGGAACTGTTCGACCGTAGCAAGGGCCTGCGCGCCTTGCGCAGCGCCCAGCGTGCGGAACTGCTTGCCTTGCTGCAGACGCCGGCGGGCGAAGACGACGCTGCGACAATGCCGATTCCGCCGCCGATGTCGCCGGCGGAGAAACGCGCCATGACCGCGATGAAGGACGCCGTCGCCGAGGTCGCGAAGCGGCTGGACCTGCCCGAAGGCCTGCTCTGCCCGCGCCGCCACCTCGAGGCTTTCCTCACCGACCGCGCCTGGCCGGCCGCGCTCGAAGGCTGGCGCAAACCGCTTTTGTTCGACGCTCTCAACGCGGAACTGCGCCGGTTGGCGTGAGCGATCGCGGCGCTCGATCGATCACTTGGCCATCCATACGGCACCGTTTCAACGGATTTGGCCGTCCAGACGGCACCGTTCCAACTGATTTGGCCGTCCAGACGGCCAAATGGCTTGACAGCGTGGCCGCGGATCGGTTCCACTACGGCCATGTCCCGCACCACGACGATTACGACCACGACCATTACCACTACCCATGTGGTGCGGTCCGTCGTGAGCGATTGAATTCCCCAAGCCACGGCCCCGCACCTCGACGAGGATGCGGATCGCGCCTCCTCCGGTAGAATGCGCGGCCTCCCCGGAGGTTCCATGACCATGCTCGTTCATCCGCCCCATGCCGTCGCGGCGACCCAGCCGTCGTCGCAACGCATTAGTACATTGGCCAATGTCGCGCACAAGTTCGGCGGCACGTCGATGGCCGACGCCGCGCGCATCCGCCATGTCGCCGACCTCGTGCGCTCGCGGCCCGAAACCACGCAGGTCGTCGTCGTATCGGCGATGTCCAGGGTGACCGACGCGTTGCTCGAGCTCGTCAACGCCGCCGCGGCCAACCGGCCCTGGCGCGAGAAGTTCGAGGCGCTGCGCCAGCGCCACCTCGATACCGCGACGGAACTGCTCGCGGACAAGGCCGCGCCGGCGCTGGCATGGCTGAATGCGCGCTTCGACGAGCTCGCCAAGGTGCTCGACGCGATCGCCGTGCTGCGCGGCGCCGGCCACGGCGTCGCCGAGGCGATCAGCGGCAACGGCGAGGTCTGGTCGTCGTGGCTGTTGCACGCGCTGCTGCAGTCGCTCGGCGCCGACTACGCATGGTGCGACGCGCGCGAGGTGCTCGTCGTGCGCCACGAGGAACTCGGCGTCGCGGTCAACTGGGAAGCGACCGAATCGAACCTGGCGCGTTGGCGCCAGGCGCATGCGCAAACCCGCCTCGTCGTCACCGGCTACGTCGCGCGCGACGAGGACGGCCGCGACACCGTGCTCGGCCGCAACGGCAGCGACTACTCCGGCGCCATATTCGCGGCGTTGTACAAGTCCGAGGAATTGCATATCTGGACCGATGTCGACGGCGTGCTCAGCGCCGACCCGCGCATCGAGCCGGAGGCTGTCACCCTGTCGGCGATGAGCTACAACGAGGCCTGCGAACTCGCCTACTTCGGCGCCAAGGTCATCCATCCGCAGACGATGGCGCCGGCGATCGCGCGCGGCCTGCCGATCCTGATCCGCAACACGTTCAAGCCCGAGCGGCCCGGCACGCGCATCGATGCGGTCGGCGACGAGAACGGCCCGGTCAAGGGACTTACCCTCGCCCATGGCCTCGCCCTGCTCAACGTCGAAGGCACCGGCATGATCGGCGTGCCGGGCACGGCCGAACGCGTGTTCGCCGCGCTGCGCGCCGCGCGCGTATCGGTCGTCATGATCTCGCAGGGCTCGAGCGAGCATTCGATCTGCTGCGTGGTCAAGCTGGTCGAGGCCGACACCGCGCGTGCCGCGATCGAGGGCGCGTTCGCGCGCGAACTGCACGCAGGCCAGATCAACGGCGTGCAGGTGTCGCGCGACATCAGCGTGCTCGCGGTCGTCGGCGACCGCATGGCCGGCGTGCCCGGCGTCGCCGCGCGCCTGTTCGACGCACTCGCGCGCTCGCATGTGAACATCCGCGCGATCGCGCAGGGCGCCTCCGAGCGCAACATCTCGGTCGCGATCTCGAACGCGCAGGCCACGCTCGCGCTGCGCGCCGCGCACGCGGCGTTCTGGCTGTCGCCGCAGACGATCTCGGTCGGCCTGATCGGCCCGGGCAAGGTCGGCGCCGCGCTGCTCGACCAGATCTCGGCCGCGGCGCCGCGCCTGCGTCGCGAGGCCGGGCTCGACCTGCGCCTGCGCGCGATCCTGTCGACCAAGTATCTGCTCGCCGACGAACTCGATCTCGGCGCGAACTGGCGCGACCGCGACGCCGACTTCGTCAGCAACGACATCGACGGCTTCATGAAACACCTGATCGCCGCGCACCTGCCGCATACGGTGATCCTCGACTGTTCCGGCAGCAACGAGGTCGCGGCAAAATACGCGCAGTGGCTCGCCGCCGGCATCCACGTGATCACGCCGAACAAGCAGGCCGGCGCCGGCCCGATCGAGCGCTATCGCGCGATCCGCGCCGCCGCGGCGCAGGGCGGCGGCCGCTTCCGCTACGAGGCGACCGTCGGCGCGGGCCTGCCGGTGATGCAGACCCTGCGCGACCTGATCGACACGGGCGACGAGCTGACCGCGGTCGCCGGAATCTTTTCCGGCACGCTGGCCTGGCTGTTCAACCGCTACGACGGCAGCATCGCGTTCTCCGACCTGATCCGCGAGGCGCACAAGCTCGGCTACACCGAACCCGATCCGCGCGACGATCTTTCCGGCATCGACGTGGCGCGCAAGCTCGTCATTCTCGCGCGCGAAGCCGGGCGCGAACTGTCGCTCGACGATGTCGCGGTCGAGAATCTCGTGCCTGCGTCGCTGCAGGGCGCCGGGCGCGACGAGTTCATGTCGCGTCTCGCCGAGCTCGATGCACCGATTGCCGCGCGCTTCGCCGCAGCGAAGGCGAAGGACTGCGTGCTGCGCTACGTCGCCCAACTCGACAAGGACGGCAGAGCCAGCGTCGGCCTCGTCGAGCTGCCACGCTCGCACACCTTCGCCAACCTGCAGCTGACCGACAACGTCGTGCAATTCTCGACCAAGCGCTACAACAGCAATCCGATGGTGATCCAGGGCCCCGGTGCGGGCCCCGAGGTCACCGCCGCCGGCGTGTTCGCCGACCTGCTGCGCGTCGCCGCGTCGCTCGGTGCGCGTGTATGAGTTTGCAGGCGACGGCGTTCTCTCCCGCCAGCATCGGCAACCTCGGCATCGGCTTCGACATCCTCGGCCAGAGCATCAAAGGCGCCGGCGACCGCGCCACGGTGCGGCGTATACAAAGCGGCAAAGTACATATTTCCGCCATCCGCAACGCGCCGGTCGCGTTGCCGCTCGAGGCCGACAGGAACACGGCCGGCGCCGCGCTGATCGCGCTGCGCGAGGCGCTGAAGCTGCCATTCGGCTTCGACATCGAACTCGACAAGGGCATTCCGTTCGGCTCGGGCATGGGCGGCTCGGCCGCCTCCTGCGTCGCCGCGCTGGTTGCCGCCAACGCGCTGCTCGATGCGCCGCTCAGTGCGCAACAGCTGTATCCGTTCGCCCTTGCCGGCGAGGCCGTCGCAAGCGGCGGCCGCCACGGCGACAACGTGGGCCCCATGCTGCTCGGCGGCGTCGTGCTCGCCACCCTCGACCATCTGGTCAGGATCGCGGCGCCCGACGCCTGGCACAGCGTGCTCGTCCATCCCGACGCCGTGCTCGAAACGCGCCGCGCGCGCGAGGCATTGAAAGGCGCCTACGCGATCGGCGACTTCGTCGCGCAGAGCGCCAATCTCGCCCTTTTCCTTGCCGGCTGCCAGCGCGGCGACGCCGGCCTCGTGCGGGCCGGCCTGAACGACGTGCTCGTCGAGCCGCGCCGCGCACCGCTGATCGAAGGTTTCGCCCGCGTCAAGCAGGCCGCACTCGATCATCGCGCGATGGGCGCAAGCATCTCCGGCGCCGGCCCGTCCGTGTTCGCCTGGTTCGAATCGCGCGCGGAAGCCGAAGCCGCCGCGCCCGCAATGCAGACCGCGTTCGCCGACGCCGGATTTGCCAGCGAATCCTTCATCTCGCCCGTGAACGGGCCCGCCGCATACGTCATCGCATGAACTACATCAGCACACGCGGGAATGCTCCCGCACTCGGACTTTCCGCCGCGCTCGCAGCCGGCCTCGCAGCCGATGGCGGCCTGTACGTGCCGCGATCGTTGCCGAAATTTTCACCGTCTGATTTCGACGATTGCCACGACTTGCCGAGAATCGCCGAACGTCTGCTCGAGCCTTTCTTTGCCGGCGATGAGCTCGGCGCCGAATTGCCGGCGATCTGCCGCCAGGCGTTCACGTTCGACGCCCCGTTGCGCGCACTGGCGACGCCGCAGGACCACGTGCTCGAACTGTTCCACGGCCCCACCGCCGCGTTCAAGGATTTTGGCGCGCGCTTTCTCGCCGCGTGCATGCAGCGCCTGCCTGGTGACACCGGCAAGCCGCTGACGATCGTCGTCGCCACCTCGGGCGACACCGGCGCCGCGGTCGGCGCAGCCTTCGCCGGACTGCCCGGTTTCAAGGTCGCGATCCTCTACCCCGACGGCCGCGTCTCGCCGCGCCAGGCGCACCAGCTCGGCTGTTTCGGCGGCAACGTGCGCGCGTTTCGCCTAGCCGGTGCGTTCGACGACTGTCAGCGCATGGCCAAACAGGCGTTGGGCGACGCCGGGTTGCGTGCGATCGCTCCGCTCAGTTCGGCCAACAGCATCAGCCTCGGCCGCCTGCTGCCGCAGATGGCCTACTATGCCGACTCCGCGTTGCGCCATTTCCGCGCGACCGGCGCGGCACTGAACTTCGTCGTGCCGACCGGCAACCTCGGCAACGCCGTCGCCTGCGTGCTCGCGCGCGCCTGCGGTCTGCCGATCGGGCGCATCGCGCTGGCGACCAACGCCAACCGCGTGCTGCCCGATTTCTTCGCCGGCGCCGACTACGCCGCGCAGCCGAGCGTGGCAACGATCGCTAATGCGATGGACGTCGGCGCGCCGAGCAATTTCGAGCGTCTGACCTGGCTGTACCCCGATAGCGCCGCGCTGCGCCGCGAATTCGTTGCGGCCTCGATCGACGACGACACGATCAGGGCGACCATCCGCGAGCGCCGCGCCCGCTACGCCGAAGTATTCTGTCCGCATACCGCAACCGCCGTGCATCTGCTCGAAATCCTGCGCACGACAGGCGCTGCCAAGGCCGGCGAGGACTGGGCTGTCGTATCAACCGCGCATCCGGCCAAATTCGACAGCATCGTCGAGCCGTTGATCGGCGCCCAGGTTCCGGTGCCGCCCAGCCTCGCCGCCCTGCTCGCGCGGCCCGCGCACGCCGACCCGCTCGCGAATGACTATGGCGCACTGCGCGAAATCCTCTTGGCCTAGAGGCGATTGCTTTACGCTGTTCCGCCGATTATCATAGGCGGCTCGCAACGATGGACTAGGCGCAGGATGCGCCCTGTTTCGTCCAATACGGGGTGGTAGCTCAGCTGGGAGAGCGTCGCGTTCGCAATGCGAAGGTCGGGAGTTCGATCCTCCTCCACTCCACCAAACACGTCGTTACACCGAAACCGCGCCACGGCGCGGTTTTTTCTTGCCCGATTGCGCGTCTGCGCAGCGCGGCGCATGATGCCCGCTGATCGACGAGGCACCCTGCGCCCCTGCGTTCACGGGACGCAATCGCGCCAGGAAGAGGACGTGACCATCGACAAACGCGAGGTTGCGAAAGCATCGGCATCGAGTCCGGCTGGACGACCAGCCGGCGTGGATTCCCGTTCGGCCTCGACGACCTTCGACCTCGCTCGCGATGAACGGCCCTCGCGCGTGGACGAAGAGCGCCTCCGTCTGTTCGTCGGCCAGGCTGGCGAGGGCTTCTTCCTGCACGACGACAGGGGCCGCTTCCTCGGCGTCAATCAACCCGCCTGTCTGAATACCGGCTACGCGCGCGAACAACTGCGCCAGATGCGCACCCCCAATATCACCGACGCCACCGAGACGAACAAGGGCGAAGGAACTGCACGCCCGCATTTCGATCGCCGCGAACGCGGCGACGCGCGGCATGCGTTGCGCCGCCATCGCACCGCCCTCGACCGCGGTGCCGACGCGGGAGCGGCCCCGACATGAGCCCGACCGTGCTGCCCATCGTACTGATCGTCGACAACGACAGTATCAATCGGTCCCTGCTGGCCGAACTGCTGCAGAACGATTGTCGCATCATCATGGCCGGCGACGGCGAGTCCGCAATTGCACGCGCGCGCGAGGAACCCGACATCGATTTGATCCTGCTCGACGTCTCGATGCCGCAGATGGACGGCTATGAGGTGATGAAGGAACTTCGCCAGGAACCCCACACGGCGGCGACCGCGGTGATCTTCATCACCGCCGCCACCGAAACCGGCAGCGAGGAGTTCGGACTGTCGCTCGGCGCGATCGACTATCTGCACAAACCGATTCGGCCGGCCATCGTTCAGGCACGTGTCCGCAACCACCTGAAGTTCGTCGCGCAACGCAAGGAACTCGAGCGGCTTGCCGATCGCGACGGTCTCACCAGCATCGCCAACCGGCGCCACTTCGACCTGATTCTCGAACGCGCGTGGTGGCGCGCGACACGCACCGGCGAATCGCTCAACCTGGCCATGATCGATGTCGATCATTTCAAACGCTACAACGACCGCCATGGACACAGCGCCGGCGACGAGGCCTTGCGCAGAATCGCGCAGGTACTCGCCCGCACCGCGCGCCGCACCCACGAGGTTGCGGCGCGCTACGGCGGCGACGAGTTCGTCCTTCTGCTCTCCGCCGGCACCGATCTCGAAAGCATGCTCGAGCAGGCGCGCAGCGAGGTGGCCGCGCTGAACCTTGCGCGCGCGGGCTCGGATCGGAGGAGCGTCGTCACAATCAGTTGCGGCGGCGTGACTGCGGACGTCAACTGCACCCCGTCGCCCGCCGCGCTGCTCCGCCAGGCCGATGTCCTGCTCTACAAGGCCAAGCGCCAAGGCCGCAATCGCGTGGTCGTGCAGCGATGCACTCCGCCACCCGAAGCAAACAGCTGCTAGCCCGAAAGTCTTCGAGCGGTCAGTTCGCACCGCAACGCTTCAGCGCCGAACGCAGCGACATCGCGAACGCTTTCGGCTCGCTGCGACACACGTTCACTTTCGGCGTGCCGTGCCAGCCGGCGGCACGATGGATCGCCGACGCGATGTCGGCAACTTGTTCGGCATCGGGATCGATTTCCGGTTCGAGAAAAATCGCCTTGATCTCGAACTCGCCGTTCGCACGGTGTGCCTTCGCGTCGAGGCGGCCGACCAGGCGGCCGCGGTGCAGGATCGGCAGAACGAAGTACCCGTAGCGACGCTTGTGCCCGGGCAGGTAGCACTCGATCGTGTAGTCGAACCCGAACATCGCGCTCGCGCGCTCGCGATGCCAGACCACCGGATCGAATGGCGACAGCAGCGCCGTGTGCGTCGCGCGCAGGCCGCCGCGCGCGGCGCGCGCGAGCAGCGGCGCGTGGTCGCGGTGCACGTAACCGGGATTGTCCCAGCCGCGCACCTCGACGCGGATCAACTCGCCCGCTTCGACGTGCGCATCGAGCGCGGCGTCCTTGAATTTCCGGCCGAGGCGGAAATAGTCGTCGATCCAGCGCGCCTGGCTGATGCCGAGCGCGCGCACGGCACCGAGCAGGAACTCGCGGCGGATGTCCGCCTCGTCGAGGCGCGTGCCGGCATCGATGGATCGAGCTTTACCCGCGCCATTCGCTGCGCGGATGTTCGCGCGCGCTCCGGCGCGAGCTGTGGCGAGCACGCGTTCGGAGAGATCGTAGACGCGCTGGAAATTCTCGCGCCGCGCGATCATCAATTCGCCGAGGACGAAGCCGGCCTCGAGCCAGCGCTTCTCGTTCGAGCGGTTCCACCAGCCGCCGGCGCCCTTGACCTGGCGCTCGAAGTCGGACGACTTCACCGCGCCATTCGCGCGCACGTGTTCGATCAGCGCCGCGATCTCGGCGCGGTGCTCGCGTTGCATGCGTGCCGCGCTCTTGTGCGCCCAGTGTCCGCTGCGGATCGGCGACGGATGCCGGTGCAAACCGAAATCACCGATCGGGGCGAAGCAGGCCTCGTGCGCCCAACATTCGAAAACGTCGGCGCGCGCGAGCGCTTCGTCGAGCCAACGCGTGTCGTAGTCGCCGAGGCGCGAGAACAGCACCAGGTACGGGCTGCGCGCGACCACGTGGATCGTGTCGATCTGCAGCAAGCGCATGCGCCCGATCGCGGCGAGCACGGATTGGCGGCTGGCACGCGCGCGCGTCGGCGCGAGCAACCCTTGGGCGGCCAAGTGCAGATTGCGTGCCTGCTGCAGGCTCAGTGCCTGCACGTGTCGGTTATCCGGCAGTCATGCTGTGCAGAACTCGGCGTTCCCATTCGAGTCGAAGTCATTTGCCAATTCCCGAACGGAGAGTGTCCATGAATATCGTCTCACGAGCTGCGATTGCCGCCTCGATTCTCGCTGCCGCCGCAGTGCCATGCTTCGCCCAGGACACGGTGAGCCACCTCACCGATGCGCAGGGCCGCGAAGTCATCGTACGTACCGGCATGCCTGCTCCGCAGCAGTACGGACCCAAGCCCGCCTTCGCCGCGCTCGACAGCAACCACGACGGCGCGATCAGCCGCGAGGAGGCCGAGGCGTTTCCGCCGCTGGCCAACGACTTCGACCTCGTCGCTCACAACGGCGAACGCATCTCGACGCGCCAGTACGCGCAGTGGGATTATCGCTGATCCCCTGCGACTCCCCAAAAAAGAACCCCGGCGTTTACCGGGGTTCTTTTGTCAATTTATCTTCGATGAAAACGAATCAGTGACGCGAGCCCCGACTCGGGGCACTGCCGCGCATGCTGCCGCCGGAGTGTCCGCTCCAGCCGCGGCCGCTCCAGCCGCCGTGGCCGCGCCAAGGGCCTCGATAGTGGCTGCCGCCCCAATAGCCGCCATAGAAACCGAGACTGATCGACGGCCCGTAGCCATACCAGCTCGGCCCATACCAGCCCGATCCGTAGCCATACCAGTACGGATCGTAGTAGCCGTAGTAGGCGGGCGCCGGTGCATAGTAGCCGACGCTGCTGTCGTCGTAGTCGACGACGGCGTTGCCGTTGCGGCCGTCGTAGACGACACCTTGGCGCACCGGATAGTAAACGCAGCCGCCCAAGCCGAGACCGGCTGCGGCGAGCAAGGCGATGGCTGTCGATTTGAGGACCGCGTTCATGGCGTGCTCCACGTGGGATACGCGAAAAATATACGCCTGCCGAGCTAAATCAAGTCTGAGCGGCGGCGTTTACCAAACTTCACTCAGCTGCCGGCAATCCTGCCCGCCCGGGCGGCAACGCTTGATCAGAACCGCGGACTGGCGAGTTGCTGCAGAAACGCAGGGAGCACGCGCGGTTCGGCAAGCAAGGTGAACACTACGCCGTAGGCGCCTCCCCAGAGATGCGCACTGTGGTTGACGTTGTCGCGCCCGTGACGCTCCATGTAGATCGAATACGCCACGTACGCCACCGCGTAGAGAATCGCCGGCATCGGCAGGAACCAGACGTAGATCCGCGACCACGGACTGAGCAGGATGAAGGCGAACAGCACGGCCGAGACGCCGCCCGAGGCGCCCAGGCTGCGATAAGCCGGATTGTCCCTGTTCGCGAAGTAGCTCGGCAGCATCGCCACGACCACGGCGCCCGCGTAGAACAGGGCGAAGCCGAACGACCCGAGCACATGCTCGTAGAATCCCTCCAGCGCCCGGCCGAAGAAGTACAACGTGATCATGTTGAACAGCAGGTGCGTACCGTCGGCATGGATCAGCGCATGGCTGAGGAAGCGGTAGTACTGGCCGCGCTTGACCGCTGGCGGCCAGAAGATCAGCTTGTCGATCAACTGCGCATTGCTGAAGCCGAGGAAGGAAACGATGCAGGTGACGGCGATAATGGAAATGGTCGTGAGCATTTGAATCCTGGTTGGAATTTGGAAGTTCCTGACTTGCGCCGGGTTATGCTTGCGCCCGATTCGCAATATTAGGGCCTGCCAACGCTATCGGGATAGGCCACGCCGCGCTTGAGAACGCGCGAGGCAAGGAAGAGCGAGGGAGTGTATGTCGATAAATGACCGAGTGATGACGCCGCAGCGCGCGCGTTCAAGCGTGGCCCTTCGGGTTGCCGTGTCCGGCCGCCAGGCGGCCGCGCGCGGCTGGAACAGGCGGCCAGTCTGTCACCGCGCCGCGCACAACCACCTGACAGCCGGACACGACAACGTGACCTGCCCCGATAGCGTTGACAGGCCCTAGGGAAAAACCATGCTGACGATCCACGCCGCGCATCCGGCCGCGAGCAGCGTATGGAGACCCGGCGTCGCCGCGCCCGCCGGCACGCCTGTCTGGCTCGACCTGCTCGATCCCGATGCCGCCGAGCGCGAACAGGCCGAACGCCTGCTCGGCGCGAAGCTGCCGCAGCGCGACCAGATCAGCGCGATCGAGCTCTCCAGCCGCCTGCATGCGGACAACGAGACCCTGCGCCTCAACGTCCCCGCCTTCGCGCGCGCCGAATCGGGCAAGGGCGCGATGACACCGCTCGGCTTCGTGCTGACGCCGGAGCTGCTCGTCTCGATCCGCTATGCCGAGTCGCTTGCCTTCGCGCACACGAGCAAACTCGCGACTGCGGCGGATGCGCCGAACGGCAGCGTCGAAACCTTCATCGCGCTGATCGAAGCCGTGGTCAACGTCAGCGCCGATCGCATGGAGGAAACCAGCGGCGAGCTGTCGAAGCTGTCGCGCGCGGTGTTTTTCGACGAGCGCGGGCAACGCGGCCTGCTGCGCGGCGCGCTGTTCAAGGTCGGCGCGATGCAGCGCCAGATCGTGCAACTGCGCGCATCCATGCTCGGCGTGTCGCGCGTGATCGCCTATCTTTGCGAAGCGGCGCCGGCCTGGATCGACAGGAAATACCTGCAGCGGTTGAAGACGATCCAGATCGACATCGGCGCGCTCAACGAATTCGACCAGCAACTGTCCGATCGCCTGCAGTTCATGCTCGACGCCGTGCTCGGCTTCATCAACAACAACCAGAACGACATCATGAAGGTACTCACGATCGTCTCGGTCGTGACGATAGGGCCGATGACGCTGGCCGGCATCTGGGGCATGAACTTCAAGTCGATCGCCGAGTACGACTGGCCGCACGGCTACGCCATGGCGCTGGCGGCGATGGCGGTCAGCGTGATCGTGCCGCTGGCCATCTTCAAGTGGAAAAGGTGGTTCTGATCCGGACCTCTGCCAGCGGCGCGGGGTGACTTCCGGCAGTTCCCCGCCGCACATCGCCGCCGTAGCCTGCCCCCTTCGCAGCAGCGGAAGCGCGCCATGAGGACCGTCCTGTTCGCAGGCCTAGCGGCCCTGGTGCCGGTACAGGCCGGCGCGGCCGCAGTCACTGCTGTCGCGCCCGGCATCGACCTGATTCCCGGCACATTCGTTCCCGGCCGCCAGCCCGACGGCAACAGCCTGGTCTTCCGCGCCGCGGACGGTCTCGTCGTGTTCGATACGGGGCGCCATCGCGAACACACGCAGCGTATCCTCGACTACGCGCGCGACGCGAAATTGCCGATCAAGGCCGTGATCAACAGCCACTGGCATCTCGACCACATCGGCGGCAATCCGCGCATCCGCGCGGCCTATCCCGTCGTCCGCGTCTACGCCAGCTCGGCGATCGACGGGGCGATGGGCGGCTTCCTCGCCAACTATCGCAGGCAGCTGGTCGAGGCGATCGCACAGACGAAGGAAGAAAAGACCGCGCAATCCTACCGCGACGAAATCGCGATCATCGATGCGGGCCGCGCGCTGTATCCCGACGAGCTGATCGCCAGGTCGGGCACGCGCCGCATCGCGGGCCGCGATTTCGACGTGCACCTGCAGGCGCGCGCGGTGACCGCGGGCGATGTCTGGGTCTACGATCCGGCCACGCGCACGCTCGCCGCGGGCGATCTCGTCACCCTGCCCGTGCCACTGTTCGACACCGCCTGCCCCGCGCGCTGGAAATCGGCGCTGGCCGACCTCGGCCGCGTGCCGTTCAAGACGCTGGTGCCGGGACACGGTGCACCGCTGCAGCGCGCGCAATTCGAGGTCTACCGCCGCGGCTATGGAAATCTCCTCGACTGCGCGGCGAGCGGCAGGGACAGGAACGCCTGCATCGACGGCTGGCTTGCCGACGCCAAACCGCTGCTGACCGACGCCGATCCCGGCTTCGTGCGCACGCTGGCCGGCTATTACGTCGACAACGCACTGCGCGCGCCGAAGGCGAAGATCGACGCGCTCTGCGGCGCAGATGCCCGGCCGTCGCATTGATCCGATCCACTGCCGACAAACCGGAGAGACGCCCATGCACCGCCTGTCGCTCGCCGCTGCCCTCGCCTCGTCCACGGCCCTTGCCGCGCCGCCGCCGGCCACGGGCTGTCCGGCGAGTGCCAGCGAATATCATCAGTTCGATTTCTGGATCGGCAAATGGGAAGTCCGCGATCCTAGCGGCAAGACCGTGCTCGGCCACAGCCGCATCGAGGCGGTCAGCGACGGCTGCGGCATCAGCGAACACTGGCTCGGTGCCAAGGGCAGCAACGGCGTCAGCTACAACGCCTGGGACGTGGAATCCGGACGCTGGCACCAGTTCTGGATCGGCAACCAGCCGAACGGCGTGCTGCAACTGGCGGGCGGCATGGTACAGGGCAGCATGGTGCTGAACGGCACGAAGCGCAACGCGCAGACCGGCAAGCCGCAGCAGCAGCGCATCACCTGGACGCCTGGCCAGGACGGCAGCGTGCGCCAGCACTGGCAGGCATCGGACGACGACGGCAACACCTGGACGACCGCGTTCGACGGCATCTACCGCAGGCAGGCCGAGTGACCGCTCAGGCTGAACGCCGCGGCGCACACATCGGGAAGTTCTGACGCGTCGCCGACGACGCCGCGCGAACCCGCACGGTGCCGCGAATCAGCACTGCTGGTACTTCCAGTTGCGCTGCTTGCCCTCGGCCATCCATTCGACCGCCTGCGCGATGCGCTTCGCCCGCGTCTCCTCGCGCTTGGCCTCGACGATCCATTCGACGTATTCGCGCTTGCAGCTCGGGCTGAAGGCCGCGTAGGTCGCCGCCGCCTTCCTGTTTTTCTTGAACGCCGCGGCGAGATCGTCCGGCGTGTCCGGCGCGGGCTTCGGCGGCTTCCTCGGCACTGGCGGCGCCGCGGCGCGCTCGTCGCCGAGCCGCATCGCATGCTTGACGTGTCCGATCAGCGCCTTCTTCGACGGCAGGTCCGCCAGCGAGGTGATACGGCCGAACTGGCCCATCGCGTCATCGCGCCTGGCCTCGTTGCCGACCAGACCGCGACCGCCCCAGAATCCGAGCGCGCAGTGCTGCTTGAACGCGGCGATGCCGCACAGGATGCGACCGCGGTAGAGAAACGACGGCATGCCCCATTTGATCGCTTCTTCGGCGTCGGGGCAGCCCTCATGGATGACCACGCGCAGATGTTCGAGGATCGGGCGGGCGAAGTCGGCCGACTTGGCGATGTAGGCATCGATTCTCGGATCGCGTGCGCCCATGTATTTACTCCTGCGCCCGTCCCTGATCGCGAGATCAAGCAGCGGCCATCCATGGCCGCACTTTTCAAACAGATCCTATGCTTCCGGGCGCATGTACGGAAACAGCAGCACGTCGCGGATCGACGGCACGTCGGCGAGCAGCATGACGAGGCGGTCGATGCCGACGCCGAGGCCACCGGTCGGCGGCAGGCCGACCTCGAGCGCGCGGATGTAGTCGGCGTCGAAATGCATGGCCTCGTCGTCGCCGGAATCCTTGGCATCGACCTGGGCGCGGAAGCGCTCCGCCTGCTCCTCGGGGTCGTTCAACTCGGAAAAGCCGTTGGCGATTTCCTTGCCGCCGATGAACAGTTCGAACCGATCGGTGACTTCGGGGTCGCGATCGTTCGCGCGCGACAGCGGCGACACCTCGGTCGGGTGCGTCGTGATGAACGTCGGCTGGATCAGCGTCTGCTCGACCGTCTTCTCGAAGATCTCGAGCACGATCTTGCCCCAGCCGTAACCGGGTTTGACGTGCACACCGAGCTTCTCGGCATGCGCGGCGATCTTCGCGCGATCGCGCAGGTCCGCGCGCGCGATCTGCGGGTTGTGCTCGAGCACGGCGTCTTCCATCTTCCAGCGGCGGAACGCCGGGCCGACGTCGATCTCGCGGCCTTCCCAGGTCAGCGCGGTCCCGCCGACCACGTCGCGCGCCGCGGTGCGGATCATTTCCTCGGTGATGTCCATGATCTCGTTGTACGTGGCGTAGGCCTGGTACAACTCGAGCATCGTGAACTCGGGATTGTGCCGCGTCGACACGCCCTCGTTGCGGAAATTGCGGTTGATCTCGTAGACGCGCTCGAAGCCGCCGACCGTGAGGCGCTTCAAATACAGTTCCGGCGCGACGCGCAGGTACAGGTCGAGATCGAGCGCGTTGTGATGAGTGACGAACGGCCGCGCGGTCGCGCCGCCGGGAATCACGTGCATCATCGGCGTCTCGACTTCGAGGAAGCGCTTCGAATCGAGCAGGTTGCGGATGTGCCGCACGATGCGCGAGCGCAGTTCGAACACGCGCCGCGACTCGGGCGTGACGATCAGGTCGACGTAGCGCTGGCGATAGCGCTGCTCGACGTCGGCCATTCCATGCCACTTGTCCGGCAGCGGGCGCAGCGACTTGGTCAGCAGGCGCAGCTTGTCCACCCTGACCGATAGCTCGCCGGTCTTGGTGCGCATCAGCGTGCCTTCGGCAGCGACGATGTCGCCGATGTCCCATGTCTTGAACGGCTTGTAGGTTTCTTCGCCGACCGTGTTGACCTGGACGAACAACTGGATGCGGCCGGTCATGTCCTGGATGTGCACGAACGCGAGCTTGCCGGTATCGCGCCTGCTCATCATGCGGCCGGACACCTTCACGCGGCGCGCTGCGGCCTCGACCTCCTCCGCCGTCCTGCCCTCGAACTCGGCGAGCAGGTCGCCCGCAAACGCGTCCGGCGCGAAGTCGTTCGGAAACGCGATGCCCTGCGCGCGCAGCGCGCGCAGTTTTTCGCGGCGCTCGGCGATCAGCTTGTTTTCGTCGGGCTTCGATTCGGCGGGAACCGCGTTCTCCATTGCTTGAGTCATTTTGCGTCGTATTTCCAAACGTTTCGATTATTCAAGCCGTTGATTTTAGCCAAGTTGTACAGCATTCGCCACGAAATGCGAACCACTTCACAAACGGCGTATACTTTTTCCACCCGCGATGATCGATCAAGCAACCGCGCGGGCGGCTGCACAACTACAACTGCAGGAGGGTAACCATGAAAGCACGCAATCACCGGCAAACGCTGGGCTTGATGCTCGCCCTGATCTTTGCCGTCTGTGGATCATACGCAAGCGCCGCGGAAAAGGCTTCCGCCAAGGCACCTGCCGCCACCACCGGCGGCGTTGCCGACCGTTGGGTATTGTGGCCCAAGCCGGGCCATGAAAAAGAGTTCGAAACTGCCGCCAAGGAGCACGTCGCGTGGCGCAAGGCGCACGGCGACCCGTTCGCTTGGACCGGCTATCAGCCCGTCGTCGGCACCGACCTCACCTACTACGTCTTCCGCTCCAACGATCATCAGTGGAAGGATCTCGACGCCGAGGAAGCGTGGGGTATGAAGGCGAAAGCCGACGAAGCCTACGAAAGCCAGCTGGGAGTACACGTCCAGAAGGCCGTGCATTTCATCGAGGAAACGGACACCGAGCACAGCCACCTGGCCGGCAATCTGGGCGACTACAAATACTTCCAGGTCGTCACGCGCAATGTGAAGCCCGGCGCCGGCGCCGACGCAAGAGCCGCAATCGCGAAAATCCACAAGTCGCTGCAAGACCAGAAATGGCCTTATTCGTACCGGCTCGCCTGGCTGACCGGCGGCAAGGACAGCTTTCGCATCATCCTTCCGTTGAAGAGCTACGCCGACATGGCCGAGCCGTCTCCGTCGGTGCGCGAAGTGCTGGCCAAGGCGCTCGGAGCGGACGACGCCGCGGCGACGCTGAAGCAGTTCGGCAGTTCGTTCGAACTCGTCGACGACACCGTGTTCGTGGTGCGTCCGGATCTGTCCACGCAGAAGTAGTACCCGCTGTCGCTGCGCCCCTTCCCGTCGGCGTGGAAGGGGCCGCAGCTCAGGCGTCGATGCGCCTGGCGCCCGCTTCCAGTCCGGCCTTCAGGCTGCCCTCGATGAACTCGTCGATGTCGCCATCGAGTACCTTTTGCGTGTCGCTGCGCTCGATGCCGGTACGCAGGTCCTTGATCCGCGACTGGTCGAGCACATAGTTGCGGATCTGGCTGCCCCAGCCGATGTCCGCCTTGGTCGCCTCAAGCTTGTCCTTCTCGGCATTGCGCTTCTGCACCTCGAGTTCGTACAGCTTGGCCTTGAGCATCTTCATCGCGCGGTCGCGGTTCGCGTGCTGCGAGCGCTCGGTCTGGCAGGCGACGACGACGCCCGAGGGCACGTGCGTGATGCGCACGGCCGACTCGGTCTTGTTGACGTGCTGGCCGCCAGCACCCGAGGAGCGGTACACGTCGGTTTTCAAATCCGCAGGGTTGATCTCGATGTCGATGTCGTCGTCCACTTCGGGCGAGACGAACACCGAGGTGAAGCTGGTGTGGCGACGGTTGTCCGAGTCGAACGGCGACTTGCGCACGAGGCGGTGCACGCCGATCTCGGTCTTGAGCCAGCCGTAGGCGTATTCGCCTTCGACGCGGAACGTCGCGCTCTTGATCCCGGCGACTTCGCCCGCGGAGGCTTCGAGCAGTTCGGTTTTCCAGCCCTTGTGCTCGGCCCAGCGCAGGTACATGCGCAGCAGCATCTCGGCCCAGTCCTGCGCCTCGGTGCCGCCGGCACCGGCCTGGATGTCGACGAACGCGTTGTGCGAGTCCATCTTGCCCGAGAACATGCGCTGGAACTCCAGCGCCTCGACGTGCCGGGTCAGCTTGTCGACGTCGTCGGACACGGCCAGCGCCGTGCCTTCGTCGTCCTCGGCCTCGGCCAGCTGCAGCAACTCGTCGGCACCGCCGAGGCCCTCGCCCAACACGCGGATGCCGGTGACGATGCGATCGAGCGAGGCGCGTTCCTTGCCCAGATTCTGCGCGCGCTCGGGATCGTCCCAGACGTTGGGACTTTCGAGTTCGCGGCTTACTTCTTCGAGACGTTCGGCTTTCGTCTCGTAGTCAAAGATACCCCCGTAACGACGCGACGCGGGCGGTCAGGTCGGCGATGCGGGCGCGGATGGGATTGGTTTCGATCATGGATGAAAAGTGCCGGAAAAGACTGTGAATTATAGCAAATCCGCGCCGTGACCTGCCCGCTCAAGCGCTCGCCGCGACCTCGCCACCGATGCGTTCGCGCAGCGCTGGTCGGTAGCGGCGGCTGCACGGCAGCATCGCGCCGCCGCGCATATGCAGGCGCGCGTCGCCGGTGTCGAGTGCCTCGATCGAGGCGATGCAGTCGAGGTTGACGAGGTAGCTGCGGTGCACGCGCGCGAAACGGCGTGGATCGAGCCGCTCCTCTACGCCCGCGATCGTGCTGCGTAGCGGATATTCGCGCTCGCCGACGTGCAGGTTGACGTAGTTGCCTTGCGCCTGCGCCCATTCGATGTCGGCCGCATTGACCAGGAATTCGCGGCCGAGCTTGCGTACGAGAAAGCGTTCCGGCTTGTCCACCGGCTCGACCGGCGTGCCTTCGTCGGGCACGGTCAGCAGGCTCGCCTCGCCCTGGCTGCGGCGCAGGACGAAACGATAGGCTTCGATCGCCAATACAATCAGCGCGTAGGAGCGCACGTCCTTGAGATACTCGTAGAACATCTCGATCGGCCACGGACCGAAGTCGTAGTCGCCGCCGAGGGCGCGGTAGGCGAGCATGCGCAAGGCCACCATGCCGACAACATGGATCAACGAAAACACCAGGCTCGCGAGCAGGTGCAGACGCAACTGCAGCCACCCGGCTCCCCAATGCAACGGGAAGCGGCGCGCGAACGCAGCGATGCCGGGAATCAGCGCACCGACCACGAGGGAGCTGGAAATTTCCCAGACCCAAGGCTCCCATTCGGCAATGCCGAGATGGTGGCGGCGCACTTCGATCGTCGCAGTCATGGCATTGGCCACGGCGTTGAGCGCCAGCAGCACCGGCCAGAATCCCGATTCGACCCAGCGTCTCCAGGGCGGAGTGCGTTCGTGACAACTCGTGGCGACGGTCGGCATCGGCACATTCTACGGATCGGCGACGGTGACGGCACGCGCACGGCCCCGGGATTCCCGCCATTCGTCCCTGGCCGCTACCGCTTGGTCACCTGTCGATGGCCACGCAGCGAAGATCGCGGCCAAATGCCTCTGCATCCACGCCATCGTCGTCCAGGCAACCCATGACCGACTCGCCAAACAAACTCCTGCCCCGCCCCGAATTCGCGCTGCTGCTCGTCCTCGCCGCGGCGCGCCTGCTGCTGCATCTCGTGCTGAACCAGCACTACGGCTTCCATCGTGACGAGCTGCAGGTGCTCGCCGACGCTCAGGCTCTGGATTGGGGATACGTGCCCTATCCACCGTTGGTACCGTGGTTGGCGCGTATCGAATTGATCCTGTTCGGCACCTCGCTGACCGGGTTGCGCGCGTTCGCGGCGCTGTCGCAATGCCTGGTCATGCTTGTCGCCGGGCTGATCGCGCGCGAACTCGGCGGCGGGCGCCTCGCCCAGCTCATCGCCGCGCTGGCGACGGCATGCATGCCGTTCTCGCTGGTGTCGAGCGGCCTGTTCATCTATTCCTCGATCGATTTTTTCTGGTGGGTGCTCGCCGCGTGGCTGCTGCTGCGCTTGGTCAACAGTGGCGAAGCGCGTGGTTGGCTGCTGCTTGGTGCCGTGTTCGGGCTCGGGCTGATGACGCGCTACACCATCCTCGTGCTTGCCGCTGGCATGGCGATCGGCGTGCTCGCGACGCCGTTGCGCCGGCAATTGCTGACCCCGTGGCCCTGGCTCGGCGTCGGCATCGCGCTGCTGATCTTCCTGCCGAACCTTGTTTGGCAATGGCAACACGATTTCATCTACCTCGACTTCGTCCAGCACATCCACGCACGCGACGTGCGCTGGGGCCGCACGCAGGGCTACTGGGTGGAACAGCTCTATGTCAATGCGAGTGCGCTGACGCTGCCGTTGTGGTTCGGCGGGTTGGCGGCGCTGGTCTTCACAAAAACGCTACGGCCTTACCGCATCCTCGCGATCGTGTTTGTCGGCATTTTGGTGTTGTACGCGCTGTCGGGCGGGCGCGGCTACTATTCGGCACCGGCGTACCCGATGCTGCTCGCCGCCGGCGCGGTCGCGCTGGAGTCTTGGCTCGCCTCGATGCGTGCGCCCGCGGCGAGGGCGATGCGCGTGGCCTGCGGCATCGTGCTGGTTCTCGCAGGTGCAAGCAGTGCTGCATGCGGCTTGCAGATCGGCGCGGTGAACTCCGCGATCTGGAATGTCTCACGCAAACTGCACGATACGTTCGCCGAACAGATCGGCTGGCCCGAGTACATGCAGCAACTCGCCGCGATCTACCAGGCGCTGCCCGAAGCCGAACGCGCGCGCACCGCGATCCTGACCAACAACTACGGCGAGGCCGGCGCGATCGATCTCTATGGCCCGGCGCTCGGCCTGCCGCGCGCGCTGAGCCGCACCAACACCTACTGGTATCGCGGCCGCGACGCGATGCCACCGCAAACCGTGATCGTGCTCGGCGACAACGGCGAAGACATCGCCAAGGCACCGGCGACTTGCACGCTCGCTGGCCGCCTCTCCAACCGCGAGGGCGTGGTCAACGAGGAATCGAAGTTCAGTCCCGAAATCTTCATCTGCCGCGATCTGCGCGTGCCGTGGTCACAGATATGGGGCGCGAAACCGCGCTTCGGCTGAGAGCGACGCAGGCACGTCGGCAGCGCTTGGCCTTCCGCCAGTTCGTGGATGCGGCTCGCGATCGCGAAGCACCCCAATGGCATCGAAATTGCTGTCGATTTCACCGCCTCGGCGAGGAGTATACTCGCGCTCTGTTCATTCACGGAGTGCGCGTCATGGCCAACACCGAATGGACGATGCAAGGCGTGGAATTCGCCAACTGCAACTGCAACACCGGCTGTCCCTGCCAATTCAACTCGCTGCCCACGCACGGGAATTGCCGGGCGCACACATTTTTCCGGATCGAACGCGGCCGCCATGGCGACGTGGTTCTCGACGGACTCTGCGGCGGCCTCATGGCGATGTGGCCGGGGCCGATCCACGCAGGCAACGGCACCTGGCTGTCGATCATCGACGAACGCGCGAATCCTGCCCAGCGCGCCGCGCTCGAGGCGATCACGCACGGCAAGGATACCGATCCGGGAGGCTCGCTGTTCCAGGTCTTCCACACAACGGTAACCAAAGTCCTTCCCACCGAATATCGCCAGATCGACCTCGACATCGACTACGCTGCACGCACGGCGCGTTTGCGCGTTCCGGGGCTGCTCGAAAGCAGCGCCGAGTCTATCCTCAACCCGGTCACCGGCCTGCCACACCAGGTGCGCGTCAGCCTGCCGACGGGGTTCGAATACACCGAAGCCGAGTTCGTCAAGGGCAAGGCGAAGACCACGGCGCCGATCCACCTGCAGTTCGACGGCACGCATGCCCACCTGGCGAATTTCCGCTGGAGCACGCACGGCGTCGTCCACTGAGCCGCACACGATGACGACCGCGCACGACCGCGCCTTGGCCCTCGCCGGGTTGGGCGTCGTCGCTGTCCTGTGCTGGACGTGGATCGCCTTCGCCGCAGCCGACATGCAACGCGACATGCGCGGCGCAGCCGCCTGGATGATGCCTGCGCAATGGAGTTCGCGTTACGCCCTGCTGATCTTCGCCATGTGGGCGGTGATGATGATCGCGATGATGCTGCCGAGCGCCGCGCCCGTTGCTCTGCTCTACCAGCGCGTCGCCGGCAGCGACGGGCAGGTCGCACACGCGGCCCTGCGCCTGTACGCATTCACTGCAGGCTATCTCTCGATCTGGTGCCTGTTCTCGCTCGCCGCCACGGGCCTGCAATGGGCACTGAGCGCCTCGAATCTGCTCTCGCCGATGATGCGCGTGCGCAACGACACGGCAGTCGCGGCATTGTTGATCGCCGCCGGCACCTGGCAGTGGAGTCCGCTCAAGCAGCGCTGTCTGCGACACTGCAGTTCACCAGCCGAGTTCATCGCGCGGGAGTGGCGCGCCGGAACCGCCGGCGCCTGGCAGATGGGCCTGCGCCTTGGCGTCTATTGCCTGGGCTGCTGCTGGGCGATGATGCTGCTGCTGTTCGTCGGCGGCGTCATGAGCTTCGCCTGGATCGTGGCGATCAGCCTGGTCGTGCTGCTGGAAAAATTCCTGCCATGGGGGGCGAACGCCTCGCGCGTGTTCGGCGCCGCTCTGACGCTCGCGGGCTTTGCCACTCTGGCCTTCCCGCGATAGCGCCCGTCACAGCGCTTCGATATGCCGCAGCAGCAGCTGCAGCCGCCGTGCGCCATTCCATTCGTTGACGTCGAGTGCGTACGCAACACGCAGTCGCGACGGCGGCGGCGCGCCGGTATAGCCGCCGAACAGCATCGCCTCGATCGGCGCGGCCAGGCCATCGCGGCTCAGGCGCAGACGCAGATGCGTTTCACCGACCACGCGCCAGTCGACGAGCGCGAATTCGCCGTCGAACAACGGCTCCGGAAACGCCTGCCCCCACGGTCCCGCGTAGCGCAACTGCTCGGCAAGTTCCAGCGTGAAATCGCCGGCATCGAGTTCGCCGTCGGTGAACAGCACCGCATCGAGCTGCTCGGGCGCGATGCGCTCGCGCGCGACGGCATCGAACTGTTCGGCCAGGCGCGCGACATCGCCGCGATGCAGGCTCAACCCCGCGGCCATCGCGTGGCCACCGTAGCGCTGCAGCAGGCCCGGCATGCGCGCATCGATTTCGGCGAGCGCATCGCGAATGTGGAAGCCGGCAATGGAACGCCCCGATGCCTTGACCTCGTCGCTGCCCTCGCCCGCCGGCGCACAGGCGATCACCGGCCGATTGAAGCGCTCCTTGAGTCTGGAGGCGACGAGTCCGACGACGCCGTGATGCCAGTCCGGCTCGTACAACACGATGCCGACCGGCAGCGAGCCGGCGTGCCGGGACAGCCATTTTTCCACCGACGCTTCGGCCTGCTCGACCATGCCGGCCTGCAGGTCGCGGCGCTCGTGGTTGATCGCCGACAACGTGTCGGCCAGCCTGCGCGCCTGCGCCGGAACGTCGGCCAGCAGGCACTCGATGCCGAGGCGGATGTCCTCGAGACGCCCGGCCGCATTGATGCGCGGCCCGACGACGAAACCGAGGTCGCTCGCGACCACACGCGCCGGATCGCGTTTGCCGCTCGCGAGCAAGGCCGCGACGCCCGCGCAGGCACGGCCGCCGCGGATGCGCTTGAGACCGGCCTCGACCAGGATGCGGTTGTTGCGATCGAGCGGCACGAGGTCGGCGACCGTGCCGAGCGCGACCAGATCGAGCAGGCCGGACAAATCGGGTTCGCCGATGCCGCGCTCGGCAAACCAGCCGCGCTCGCGCAAATGCGCGCGCAGCGCGAGCAGCAGATAGAACATCACGCCGACGCCGGCCAGATTGTTCAGTCCTGAAGCGTTGGCGGCTGTTGTTGAAGAGTGCGGCCAGGGATGGCCGCTTTTTGATTCTCGCGCGAAGGATGCGCGCACAAGCGATGGGTTGACGATCGCATCGGCCTCGGGCAGCGTCTGGCCGGGCAAGTGATGATCGGTCACGATCACGCGCATGCCTCGTGCCTTCGCCGCAGCGACGCCCGCATTCGCCGCGATGCCGTTGTCGACCGTGATCAACAAGCCATTGCCGGCGAGCCGCGGGTTGCGCGCCACGAGTTCATCGACCAGCGCCGGGCCCAGGCCGTAGCCGTGGGTGAAGCGGTTCGGCACGCCGTACTCGACCTGACGTGCGCCGAGCAGGCGCAGGCCGCGCACGGCGACCGCGGTGCCGGTCGCGCCGTCGACGTCGAAGTCGCCGACGATGACGATGGGCGCGTCGGCGCGCAGCGCGGCCTCGACCAGTTCGCAGGCACGCGCCATGCCGCCGAGTTGCGCCGGCGCAAGCAATGCAGCCAGGCGATGTTCGACCTGGTCGGCAGCCATGATCCCGCGCGCGGCGAAGACCCGGCGCAGGACCGGATGCAGCGACGACGGCCATTGCGCGTCCGTGACGGGCGCGACGCGGCGCTCGATGCGCGGCTTGCCGATCACGCCGTCGACTTCGCGCGGCGCCAGAAACGCCAGCGATGGACGGGTTTGACGACGCAACGCTCGCCGCTTTCGAACAACAGGTTCAGCGTGCCGACGCGGCGGCCCCTCAATGCGGCGTCGATCGGAGCCAGCCATTCGCGTTCGAGCCGCTCGCCGTCACGATGGCGGCCGAGATCGATCAGGATCGAGGACTCTTCCCCGCTGCGCGCCGATGCAGACGAGGCCAAGGCAGCCGGGAACAGGCTGGCCGCTTCGCCGAGGCCGCAGACGTCGCCGACGCGCGCAAGCCGCGCCAGCGCGGTCACGACCTCGTCGTCGCTGCAGACCCGGTTGAACTCGCAGCGCACCGATTCGGGCAACACCCCGGCGCCCCAGATCCACAGGCTGTTCACCGGTGGCAGACCGCGCCGCACACGCTGCGCGTTGAGCGGATGCTGGGTCAGCACGATCTGCGCCTCGTTGAGCAGGCCGCGCCAGCGCCGCGCGTCGTCGCCCTCGGGAAGATGATGCGCCAGATCGTCGCCGAGCGCGTCGTCGGGCGACGAGAATCGCGGCAACTTCGCGCCGCGCTCGCAGCGCAGATACCAGCGCTGCGGATGCGGCGCATCGAACGGCATCCCCGCATCGCCGAACAACGGCCTGAGCGCTTCCGCGAACGCCTCGACCTCGGCGCCGTGCAACCCCATGTTCCCGGATTGCAGCAGACGCAACGTGACCGCATCGGCCATGACGAAGGCCGGGTCGGCACGCAGCCATATCGCAGCGTCCGCCTCGTCGCCATCGAGGCTGCGCGTGAGTGCGGCAACCGGAAGCGTTGCGCCGGCGAAAGCGAAACACTCGCGCAACACGATATCGCGCCCGGGCGCGGCATCACCCGGGCGATCGCCGCGCGCGGTCCAGCGCGCCAATGCCGCGGAGCGTTCGGCGTGCTTGCGTGCGGGGAGCAGCAGGCTCAGGCGCATGGGCATCCCGACGACGCCATGGCGGCGCGCGCGGGATCAGATCTCGTAACGCACCGTCACGATTTCGTAGCTCTTCACGCCGTTCGGCGCCTGGAACTCGAAGCTGTCGCCTTCGCTCTTGCCGATCAACGCGCGCGCCAGAGGCGAATTGACCGCGATCAGGCGCTGCTTGATGTCGGCTTCGAGGTCGCCGACGATCTGGTAGGTCACTTCACTGCCGCTCGCTTCCTCGACGAGTTCGACGGTGGCGCCGAACACGATCTTGCCATTCGGATTGAGGCGCGCAACGTCGATCACTTCGGCAAAACTCAGCGCGGCCTCGAGTTCATTGATGCGGCCTTCGATGAAACCCTGCAGCTCACGTGCGGCATGGTATTCGGCGTTCTCCTTCAGGTCGCCGTGCGCGCGCGCCTCGGCGATCGCCGCGATGATGCGCGGGCGCTCTTCGGACTTCAGGCGGTCGAGCTCGCCGCGCAGGCGCTCGGCACCCTTGGCGGTCATCGGCGCGCGCTTCATTCTTGTTCACTCATGCGTTTTTTCTCTTCATCTGAATTTTTGAGCCCGTGAATTGGCGTAGCGAGCGAAGGTAGATTGCGTGACGCCGGAGCGCAGGAACCGGAGTTTACAGATAGTAAATGAGGATTCCGAGCACCGCCGGCGCGCAAGCTACCGAGCGCAGCAGCTAGTTCACGGGCTCCAATTCCTTGTGCAATTCTTGCAGACTGTATACCTCACCGCCGCTACGGAAGTCGAGCGAGTGGACCAGCGCGCGTGCGCCGGCCACCGTGGTCGAATAGGTGATGCGCTGCTGCAGCGCCTCGCGGCGGATCGAGAACGAATCGGTGATCGCCTGGCGCCCTTCGGTCGTGTTGACGATGAACACGATCTCGCCGTTCTTGATCGCGTCGAGGATGTGCGGGCGGCCCTCGAGCACCTTGTTGATGCGCTCGCAGACGACGCCGTGTTCCGCGAGATAGGCATGCGTGCCGGCGGTGGCGATCAGGCTGTAGCCACGGCGCACGAGATCCTGCGCGACCGGAAGCAGGCGCGGCTTGTCCGCGTCGCGCACCGAGACGAAGACCTTGCCGATCTTCGGCGCGGCGATGTTCGCCGCCTCGTGCGCGCGCGCGAACGCGGCGCCGAAGCTGCGACCCACGCCCATGACTTCGCCGGTCGAGCGCATCTCCGGGCCGAGGATCGGATCGACGTTCTGGAATTTCGCGAACGGGAAGATCGCTTCCTTGACCGAGAAATAATCCGGGATCACTTCGCGCGTCGCACCCTGCTCGGCCAGGCTGCGCCCGGCCATGCAGCGCGCGGCGATTTTCGCCAGCGACACGCCGGTTGCCTTGCACACGAACGGCACCGTGCGCGAGGCGCGCGGGTTGACTTCGAGGATGTAGATCGTGGGATTGCCATTTTCCTGCGCGATCGCGAACTGCGTGTTCATCAGGCCGACGACCTTGAGTTCGCGCGCCATGCGCGTCACCTGCGCGCGCAACTCGTCCTGCACCTTCTCGCTCAGCGAATACGGCGGCAGCGAGCACGACGAGTCGCCCGAGTGCACGCCGGCTTCCTCGATATGCTCCATGATGCCGCCGATCAGCACGTTGCCCTGCGCGTCGGCGACGATGTCGACGTCGACCTCGACCGCGTTGTCGAGGAAGCGGTCGAGCAGCACCGGAGAATCGTTGGATACCTTGACCGCATCGGTGATGTAGCGCTTGAGGTCGGCGTCGGAATGCACGACTTCCATCGCACGCCCGCCGAGCACGTAGCTCGGGCGCACGACCAGCGGATAGCCGATCTCGCGCGCGTGCGCGAGCGCCTCGTCGGGCGTGCGCGCGGTGCGATTCGGCGGCTGGGTCAGGCCGAGCTTGGCGACCATCTGCTGGAAGCGCTCGCGGTCCTCGGCGAGGTCGATCGAATCGGGCGTCGTGCCGATCACCGGCGCGCCGTTCGCCTCGAGCGCACGCGCAAGCTTGAGCGGGGTCTGCCCGCCGTACTGCACGATCACGCCCTTGGGCTTCTCGACGTCGATGATTTCGAGCACGTCCTCGAGCGTCAGCGGTTCGAAGTAGAGACGATCCGACGTGTCGTAGTCGGTCGAGACGGTCTCCGGATTGCAGTTGACCATGATGGTCTCGAAGCCGTCCTCGCGCAGCGCGAGCGCGGCGTGCACGCAGCAATAGTCGAACTCGATGCCCTGGCCGATGCGGTTCGGCCCGCCGCCGAGCACCATGATCTTGTCGCGCGCGGTCGGCGCCGCCTCGCACTGCTCCTCGTAGGTCGAGTACAGGTACGCCGTCGTCGTCGCGAACTCGGCCGCGCAGGAGTCGACGCGCTTGTACACGGGGCGCACGTTGAACGCGCGACGCAGCGTGCGCACCGCGGCTTCGTTCGTTTCGAGCAGCGCGGCGAGGCGCGCATCGGAGAAACCCTTGCGCTTGAGCGCGCGCATCAGCGTGGCGTCGATGCCGTTCAGTCCGGACGTCTTTACCGCCGTTTCGATTTCGATCAGCTCGCCGATCTGGTCGAGGAACCAGCGGTCGATGCGCGTCAGCGCGTAGATGTCCTCGAGCGACAGGCCGGCACGGAACGCGTCGGCGACGTAGAAGATGCGGTCCGGCTTCGGTTCACGCAGTTCGCGCTTCAGCGTCGCGACGTCGTCGGCGTTGGCGAAATCCAGGCCGGTCGGATTGAGCCCGTCCTTGCCCGTCTCGAGCCCGCGCAGCGCCTTCTGCAGCGACTCCTGGAACGTGCGCCCGATCGCCATGACCTCGCCGACCGACTTCATCTGCGTGGTCAGGCGCGCATCGGCGGCCGGGAATTTCTCGAACGCGAAACGCGGAATCTTGGTGACGACATAGTCGATAGTCGGCTCGAACGAGGCCGGCGTCGCGCCGCCGGTGATGTCGTTGCGCAGTTCGTCGAGCGTGTAGCCGACGGCGAGCTTCGCCGCGATCTTGGCGATCGGAAAACCGGTCGCCTTCGAGGCCAGCGCCGAGGAGCGCGACACACGCGGATTCATCTCGATGACGACGACGCGGCCGTTCTCGGCGTTGATGCCGAACTGCACGTTCGAGCCGCCCGTGTCGACGCCGATCTTGCGCAGCACCGCGATCGAGGCATCGCGCAGGCGCTGGTATTCCTTGTCGGTCAGCGTCTGTGCCGGCGCCACGGTGATCGAGTCGCCCGTGTGCACGCCCATCGGATCGAAGTTCTCGATCGAGCAGACGATGATGCAGTTGTCGGCCTTGTCGCGCACGACCTCCATCTCGAACTCTTTCCAGCCGAGCACGGATTCCTCGACCAGCACCTCGTGCACCGGCGAGAGGTCCAGGCCGCGGTTGATGATCTCGACGAACTCCTCGCGGTTGTAGGCGATGCCGCCGCCCGAACCGCCCAGCGTGAAGCTCGGGCGGATGATTGTCGGGAAGCCGACGCGGCCCTGGATCTCCAGCGCCTGCTCGAGCGACTTGGCGACTTCGGCGCGCGGGCATTCCAGGCCGATGTCGCGCATCGCCAGGCGGAACAGCTCGCGGTCCTCGGCCATGCGGATCGCCTCGCGCGAGGCGCCGATCAGTTCGACCTTGTACTTTTCCAGGATGCCCGCATCGGCCAGATCGAGCGCGCAGTTGAGCGCGGTCTGCCCGCCCATCGTCGGCAGCAGCGCGTCGGGTTTTTCCTTGGCGATGATGCGCTCGACCGTGGCGCGGTTGATCGGCTCGATGTAGACCGCGTCGGCCGTGTCCGGGTCGGTCATGATCGTCGCCGGATTCGAGTTGACCAGGATGACGCGATAGCCCTCGGCCTTGAGCGCCTTGCACGCCTGCGCGCCCGAGTAGTCGAACTCGCAGGCCTGGCCGATCACGATCGGACCGGCGCCGATGACGAGGATGCTTCTGATGTCGCTGCGCTTGGGCATTTTTTACTCTCTCGCTCGTCATTCCCGCGAAGGCGGGAATCCAATTCTTGCTCTTTGCTCGTCACTACTCGCGCCTTCCCGGCGCTCGCCCTTCGGGCCATTCGCTACGCGAATGTTCGTTTCGGCATCCTGCCTTCACGGTTCCGCCAAAGCGGGATGTAGGGGCTCGATTTATCGAGCCCGTTTTTTGTTCGTCATTCCCGCATGCTTCTGGGGAATCCAGTTTTTGATTCCTTTCACCCGCATCCATTCGGTTTTCCGCGCGCATCCCGCGCACGGCTTACTTTCTTTGCTTGTGCAAGGAAAGTAAGCAAAGAAACACACCCCGGATGCCGCGCCGCCTGCGGCGGTTCGCGAAGGCATGCCGGGGTTCGTTGAACGCACATCCCTGTACGTGCAACGAACTCGCGCGCCTCGTGCGCGCGATCCTGCGGACGTTTCCGTCATGCCTTCGCCGCGGCAAACGGGGCCCGAAGATCAAAAACATCAGCAAGAGCAGCCCGCACTACGCCGCTTTTACTGCTGCCTGCATGGAACTGACGAATCGATCGAACAGGTAGCCGATGTCGTGCGGACCCGGACTCGCTTCCGGGTGGCCCTGGAAGCAGAACGCCGGTGCGTCGGTCAGCGCGAAGCCCTGCAGCGAGCCGTCGAACAGCGAGGTGTGCGTGATGCGCGCGTTCGCGGGCAGCGTTGCCGGATCGACGGCGAAGCCGTGGTTCTGCGAGGTGACGAGCACGCGGCCGTCGTCGTGGTCCTTGACCGGATGGTTCGCGCCGTGGTGGCCGAACTTCATCTTCAGCGTCTTGCCGCCGAGGGCGAGGCCCATGATCTGGTGGCCGAGGCAGATGCCGAACAGCGGGATCTTGCGCTTGATGACTTCGCGCGTCGCCGCGATCGCGTAATCGCAGGGCTCCGGATCGCCGGGGCCGTTCGACAGGAACACGCCGTCGGGCTTCAGCGCGAGCACATCCGAGATGGGCGTTTGCGCCGGCACGACCGTCAGCGTGCAACCGCGGTCGACGAGCATGCGCAGGATGTTCTTCTTCACGCCGAAGTCATAGGCGACGACATGGTGCTTGCCAGGCACGGCGGCGAACGCGGTGAGGTCGAGATCGTAGCTGCCCGCATCGAAGCGGTACGGTTTCGGTGTGGTGACGACCTTGGCCAGATCCATGCCGGCGAGGCCCGGGAATGCACGCGCCGCGGCCAGCGCGCGCTCGTCGGACACATCGGCCCCGGCAAGGATGCAGCCGGCTTGCGCGCCCTTGTCGCGCAGCAGGCGCGTCAGCGCGCGCGTATCGATGTCGGCGATCGCGACGATGCCGTGGCGGCGAAGATAGGCGTCGAGGGACTCGGTCGAGCGCCAGTTGCTGGCGAGGCGCGGCAGGTCGCGAATCACGAGGCCCGCGGCCTGCACCTTGTCCGATTCCTCGTCGACCGCATTGGCGCCGGTGTTGCCGATGTGCGGGTAGGTCAGCGTGACGATCTGGCGCGCGTAGGACGGGTCGGTCAGGATTTCCTGATAACCCGTGATCGCGGTATTGAACACGACCTCGCCGACGGTCTCGCCCTCGGCGCCGATGGAGATGCCGCGGAAGATCGTGCCGTCTGCGAGAGCGAGGATGGCTGGAATCATGTGTTGCGTCGCCTGCTTTTTCGAAAAGTGCGGCCATGGATGACCGCTTTTGACTCCCACGAGCACGGATGCTCGCGAAAGTACGCGCAACCTCTGGATGCAGCGTTACCCGCGGACCTGAGAAACTCGGGACCGTGGGCGGGTTGCGGGCGAGTACGAATGATACCGGCGTGGGGGGCTCCGTGTCCATCGCGGCGACGGCGTCGCGAGGGATTCTCCGCCTCGATGGCGCTAAAATCCCGGAATCCGCAAAACAGGTTTTTCCATGTCCGCCGCATCCTCCGCAATCGCATCGCCCATGCTGTTCGACCCGGCGCACCTGGACCGCGCCGACACGCTGGTGCGCGCAACACCGTTCCACTTCCTCGTGGCTCGCGACCAATTGCCGCAGGCGGCGGCGGCCGAGTTCGACCGCGATTTCCCGAAGTACTCGAGTGCCGGCTTCTTTCCATACGAGGAGAAGGACTGCGGTCCGAGCATGAACGCGCTGATCCGGCAACTCACCGATCCCGCCGTCGCCAGTGCGGTCGGCGCGCGTCTCGGCATCGACCATCTCGGCGAGTACCCGACGCTGATCACGCTGTGCCGCTACCTCAACAAGCGCCACGGCACGATCCACACCGACAGCCGCTCGAAAGTCGCCACCGCCCTGCTCTATCTCGCGCCGTCGTGGCCGGACACCAGTGAGGGCTGCCTGCGCTTCCTCAACCGCATCGACGACATCGACGACCTCGCCGCGCCCGAGATCAGGCCGCTGTACGGCAATTTCGTCGTGTTCCGCCGCGCCGACAACTCCTTCCACGGCCACCTGCCGCACGAAGGCGAGCGCCGCGTGATCCAGATCGCATGGCTGACCAGCGAGGACGAGAAACTGCGCAAGACCCAGCGCGGCAAGCTGTCGCGCGTATTCAAGAAGCTGTTCGGCTCGCTCGACCGGAAGTTCGGCGCCGGCCGCGACAAGAACGCCGCGCACAAGGACTGAGCGCGCGCGGGCTGCAGCCCTAGATCGTGTCTTTCGGCGCGAGCACCTGATCGAAGCTGTAGGTACCCGGCTCGCGTCCGGCCAGCCAGATCGCGGCGGCGAGCGCGCCGCGCGCGAAGATGTCGCGGTTGGTCGCGCGGTGCATGAGCTCGATGCGTTCGCCTTCGCTGGCAAAGAAAACCGTGTGCTCGCCGGCGACGTCGCCGCCGCGCAGCGTGGCGAATCCGATCTCGTCCGGCGGACGCGCGCCGATCTGACCATGACGCTCGTAGCGCGCGTGCTCGTGCAGTGCAATCTTGCGGCCTTCGGCGACGGCAGCGCCGAGCATCAACGCGGTGCCCGAGGGCGCATCCTGTTTGCGGCTGTGGTGGAGTTCGACGATCTCGCAATCCCAGTCCGGCAGAGCCTCCGCCACGCGGCGCGCCATGCGCGCGAGCATCGCCACACCGAGGCTGAAATTGGACGCCCACAGCACCGGGATCGTCCTTGCGGCGCTGTCCAGGGCCGCGCGCTGCGCATCGTGCAGGCCGGTCGTGCCGCTGACGAAAGCCGCGCGCCGC
This sequence comes from Pseudomonadota bacterium, assembly GCA_018240505.1. Classification (GTDB taxonomy): domain Bacteria; phylum Pseudomonadota; class Gammaproteobacteria; order Xanthomonadales; family Rhodanobacteraceae; genus Rudaea. Next base: position 3,325 of record JAFEFQ010000247.1, on the reverse strand, counting down.
TGCACCGCGAGCGCGAGCGCCGCATCCAGCGCGATCGGACCGCTGAAATCGACGAGCACGTCGCAGGGCACGTCGGGGTCGAGCGAAGTGGCGAAATCGACATCGCGCGGCAGCGCGCCGAATACGCGGTCGAGCGGTTCGTCGGCCAGCCCCGATCGGGGCCGCACGAGCGCCGCGGACAGTTGCGCCCGTTTCGATTCGAGCACGCTGCGGACCACCGCCTGGCCCATGCGGCCGGCGGCCCCGTAGACGACGATATTGACGAGGTCGGACATGCCGACATCTTAGCCTTCCTTCTCCTGCGCGGAGAAGGGGCGGGAAATCAGGTCGTCACGCGGTCCCAGAACTGCTTGACGCTGTCCAGCCAGGACGACGCCCGCGGCGTGTGCGCGGCAGGGTCGTCGCCGAAGCTGTCCTCGAACTGCTGCAGCAGTTCGCGCTGTTGCTTGCTGAGCTTGATCGGGGTTTCGACGACGACGCGACAGAGCAGGTCGCCGACATGGCCGCTGCGCACGTTGCGCACGCCCTTGCCGCGCAGCTTGAACAGCTTGCCGGTCTGCGTCTCCGCGGGGATCTTGATCGACGCCTCGCCGCCGAGCGTGGGCACCTCGAGCTCGGCGCCGAGCGCGGCCTGCGAGAAGCGGATCGGCACCTCGCAGTAGAGATCGTCCTGCTGGCGCTGGAAGATCGCATGCTCGCGCACTTGCACTTCGACGTAGAGGTCGCCTGCCGGCGCGCCGGCGGGACCGGCCTCGCCTTCCCCGGACAGGCGGATGCGGTCGCCGCTGTCGACGCCGGCCGGGATCTTCACTTCCAGATGCTTTTCCTGGCGCACGCGGCCTTCGCCGCGACAGGTCTTGCACGGATTGGCTATCGTCTTGCCGCTGCCGCCGCAGTGCGGGCAGGCCTGCTGGATCGAGAAGATGCCGTTCTGCATGCGCACGCGGCCATGCCCCTGGCAGGTGGTGCAACTGGAAAGCTTGCCGTCGGCCGAGCCCGAGCCATCGCATTTGCCGCAGGCGGCGAGGGTCGGCACGTCGATCGTCTTCTCGATGCCGAACACGGCCTCTTCGAGATCGAGATCGAGCATGTAGCGCAGGTCGGAACCGCGCCGCTGACGGCCGCCGCGGCCGCCGCCGAAGATGTCGGAGAAGATATCGCCGAAGATGTCGCCGACGTCGGCATGGAATCCGCCGCCTCCGCCGCCCGCGCCGTGTTCGAACGCGGCATGACCGTGGCGATCGTACATGGCGCGCTTCTGCGCGTCGCCGAGCACCTCGTAGGCTTCCTTGGCTTCCTTGAAATGCGCCTCGCAATCCTTGTCGCCCGGATTGCGGTCGGGATGGTATTTCATCGCCAGGCGACGAAACGCGGTCTTCAATTCACCGTCGCTTGCCGTGCGCTCGACCGACAGGACTTCGTAGTAACAACGTTTGCTCATGGAATTGGAAACTCGATCACTTGTTGGCCATCACGTGGTTTTCGATGCGCCGGTCGGGGACGAACCAGATCGCCGCAACGGCCGCGTACAGCACACACGACACAATGGGCGCGAAATTCGCCAGCACAATGGCGATGAGGTAGAGAATCGGGGAAATGATTTCCTTCCAGCCGCTCGCCAGCGCGCGCGCCAATGCGCAACCGGGCCCGCCGTTGCAGTGGACGAGAAAGCGTGCGAGCGGAATCCACGAAAGCGCCGTCATCAGCAGAACGATTCCATAAATGGCCGTCGGCAATGGCGCGGGGAACTGGCTATGCTCGCCATGCGCTTCGTTCAACCAGGCGGTCGCGAACGGAAACAGCGACAACCAGAACAGAAAGTGCAGGTTCGCCCACATGACCTTGCCGTCGATGCGCTCCACGAGCTGCATCAGATGGTGGTGATTGTTCCAGTAGATGCCGACATAGACGAAGCTCAGCACGTAACTCAGGAACACCGGCCAGTTGCCGAGCAGCGACTGCCACGTGGCCTCGTGCGGCGGCTTCAGCTCGAGCACCATGATCGTGATGATCACGGCGATCACGCCGTCGGTGAATGCTTCAAGCCGGTTTTTTTCCATCGTCCCACTCCCCATTGACGGCAGGTTCCGGCATCACGTCCGCACCCGGGCCACCCCCACAAAAACGCCCGCGTTGAGCTGCGCGCATGCGCGGCTCGAACGCGGGCAGTTATGCGCACATGCCCCTGGTGCGGATAACTACTTCTTGTCTTTCACTTCGGTGAACTCGGCGTCGACGACATCGTCCTTCGGCGCGGAACCGCCCTGCGCGCCCGCATCGCCGGCCGGGCCGCCCTGCCCTGCCGAGGCGGCTGCCGCCGCCAGCGACTGCGCGGCCGATTCGAGCGCCGTGACCCTGGACTCGATCGCGTCCTTGTCCTCGCCTTTCATCACCTTCTCGAGGTCGGCCAGCGCGGTTTCGATCGCGCCGATCTGGCTGCCGTCGACCTTGCCGCCGTGTTCCTTGATCGCCGCGCGCGTCGCGTGGACGAGCTGGTCGGCCTTGTTGCGCGTGGCGACGAGTTCGTGGAACTTCCTGTCATCTTCCTTGTTCGCCTCGGCGTCGCGCACCATGCGCTGGATCTCGTCCTCGGAGAGGCCCGAGCCGGCCTTGATCTCGATGCGCTGCTCCTTGCCGGTCTTCTTGTCCTTGGCCGAGACGTGCAGGATGCCGTTCGCGTCGATGTCGAACGAAACCTCGACCTGCGGCATACCTCGCGCGGCGGCTTCAATACCCGCGAGGTCGAACTTCGCCAGCGACTTGTTCGCGCTGGCGCGCTCGCGTTCGCCCTGCAGCACGTGCACGGTGACCGCGGTCTGGTTGTCCTCGGCGGTCGAGAACGTCTGCGCGGCCTTGGTCGGGATCGTCGTGTTCTTCTCGATCAGCTTGGTCATCACGCCGCCGAGCGTCTCGATGCCGAGCGACAGCGGGGTGACGTCGAGCAGCAACACGTCCTTGACCGAGCCGCCGAGCACGCCGCCCTGGATCGCCGCGCCCACGGCGACGGCTTCGTCCGGATTGACGTCCTTGCGCGGCTCCTTGCCGAAAAAGGTCTTCACCGCTTCCTGCACCTTGGGCATGCGCGTCTGGCCGCCGACGAGAATGACCTCGCTGATGTCGGAGACCTTCAGGCCCGCGTCGTTGATCGCGGTACGGCACGGCGCGATGGTCTTCTCGATCAGGTCGGCGACCAGCGCTTCGAGCTTGGCGCGCGTCAGCTTGATGTTGAGGTGCTTCGGACCGGACGCGTCCGCCGTGATGTACGGCAGGTTCACTTCGGTCTGGTGCGCGCTCGACAGCTCGATCTTCGCGCGCTCGGCGGCGT
>JAFEFQ010000246.1 GCA_018240505.1 Pseudomonadota bacterium | reverse complement strand
CCGGCAGATTCTCGGCGACGATCTTCTTCATCTCGGCCTCGATCTTGTCGAGGTCATCCGGCGTGAACGGCGTCTTGCGCGCGAAGTCGTAGTAGAAACCGTTTTCGATCACCGGACCGATCGTGACCTGGGTATCCGGGAACAGCCGCTGCGTCGCTTGCGCGAGCAGGTGCGCGGTCGAGTGGCGCAGGATGTCGAGCGCCTCGGGGCTCTTGTCGGTGATGATCGCGACGTTGGCGTCGTATTCGATCGGATAGCTCGTATCGACGATGCGCCCGTCGACCTTGCCGGCCAACGCGGCCTTGGCGAGACCGGCGCCGATCGATGCCGCGACGTCGGCCACGGAAACGGGGTGTTCGAAATGACGCTGGCTGCCGTCGGGAAGAGTGATATTGATCATGGCTGTTTTTCGTGAAATTGGCGGACAGGGATGACCGCTTCTTGATTCTCGCCGTCACGGACGACGGCAAAAAGAACCCAACAAAAAAGGCGCCGCAGCGCCCTTGTCGGCGATACCGGCGGATTCGGCTCAGCGTGGGAAAGTTCGCGTTGACATGTCGCACACTCGGCTGCCGGTTGCCCGCCCGCCACCTTTGCTCGATCGTTGCGCGAAGCCTAACGCAGAGCCCGACAGCAGACAAGAATGCTCGGGCCATACAGGCAAAAAAATCCCCCGGCGAAGGCCAGGGGATCGAACGAATCAAGCGGGATCCGACCGGCGATGCCGGCCGGACCTCCGACACATCACTGCTGTTACTGCGAGCAGATGATGTAGGTGTTGTAAGTGAAGTTGGTAGGGTTGTGGTTGGTGACGACAATGGTCCACGAAGCATTGGTGTCCGGATAAGAAGCCGTAACCGTGGTGTACGGACTGTTACCGTTGGTCCTCACCCCGCCGCTGACCACCTTCTGTCCCGCCGGGCAGCTCACGGTTGTCGTGCATGGCCCGCCACCGTTGCAAGCGATATTGCTGCTCGGCCCCGTGTAGGAGAAATTGGCGGATGTGCCTGCCGCGCCCGTAGCGCCCGCCGGACCTTGTGCACCCGTAGCACCCACAGCACCCGCCGGACCTGCCGGACCTTGCGCACCCGTAGCGCCCACAGCACCCGCCGGACCTTGCGCACCAGTGGCGCCGGCAACACCCGTCGGACCCTGCGCACCGGTAGGCCCAGTGGCGCCGGCAACACCCGCCGGACCCTGCGCACCGGTAGCACCCGTGGCGCCGGCAACACCCGCCGGACCCTGCGCACCGGTAGCACCCGTGGCGCCGGCAACACCCGCCGGACCCTGCGCACCGGTGGCGCCAGTGGCACCGGCAACACCCGCCGGACCCTGCGCACCGGTAGCGCCAGTGGCGCCGGCAACACCCGCCGGACCCTGCGCACCGGTAGCGCCAGTGGCGCCGGCAACGCCCGCCGGACCCTGCGCACCCGTAGCGCCATCCGTGCCGGCAGCGCCAGTCGGACCTGTCGCTCCCGTGCCACCTGTGGCTCCCGCGGCACCGGTGGCGCCCGTCGCACCCACGCCACCCGTCGCGCCCACCAACGCAATCAAGCCCCAATCCGCCGTATCCGTGGACGGATCACCGCCGTTGGCGCCCGTCTTGTTGACGTAGCTGGAACCGTTCTGGGTCACCACGTCGTACGCCGCATACGTCCCGGTAGAACTCCAGGAACCTACGTAGTTGAAGCCCTGGCCGGTTGCGCCCGTCGCGCCGGTCGCGCCCGTGCCACCCGTTGCGCCGACGTCTCCGGTCGCACCCGTCGCACCCTGAGAACCTTGCGGACCCACGGGGCCTTGCGGACCCGCCACGCCCTGCAGTCCTTGCGGACCGACCGGGCCAGCCGGACCCGTGTCGCCTTGCGCGCCGGTGCTGCCGGTCGGACCCGCCGGGCCCGTGCCGCCGGTAGCGCCGGTTGCTCCCGTCGCACCGGTTGCTCCCGAATCTCCCGTTGCGCCAGTTGCGCCCGTCGCACCGGTGGGTCCGGTTGCGCCGGTAGCGCCCGTTGCACCCGTTGCACCAGTCGCGCCGCCCGTTGTCCCCGACGCCGTGCGGAAATAACCGAACGCATCGACCACGACCTGGGTTGGATTCTGCGCGAAGATCACAAACCGGCCGTTGTTCGGGTTGATCGTCGCCACACCCGCGTTGGCCACAGTTTGGCCACCGAGGAAGTTCAGCCAGCTGGTACCCAGCGCGCCACCTTCGGGATATACGGACAGGAAGCCGTAGGCAGCGGGATCGCCGAGGCCGTAGGCCTGCACCGTGATGTTGAGCGCCAGGGCCGACGGAATGACGCCGGTATAGCCCGAGCAGGCGGAGGAGCCGCCCTGGGCCACACCGCCCAAGGCGTCGTACGTGCGCGCTTGCAACGACGCGAAAGCGCCACCCGCGCCGGGCTGGCGCGTATCCACGATGCGGCAGGGGGTGATCGCGGTATAGACCACATCGTCAGTCCCGCTGACGAGGCTGCCGGTTTGCGCCGCTTCGGCGGTCGTTGCGCTGATTGCGCTCGTCGTGGTCGTATTCGCACGGCGGACGACCGAGGCGCTGGCGGCGGCCAGCGCCGCCTCGAGCGACGGCGCGCTCACCGCGTCGGTGAAGCCGCGCGCATCGCCCTGCATCAGGTTGTTCACCAGTTCGACGTGCCGCGGGTCCAGCGTGCCGTCGGCGCCGGGCTTGTACTGCGCGGCGAACAGGCCGGCGATCTGCTGAGCCTGCGTGAAGCGCTGCTGGGCCTTGGCCAGAGCAGCCGGGTCGAGTCTGGCGGAATTTACGCTGCGCGATTGCTGCATGGCGAGCGCGCTGCGCACATCATTGAAATCGGCGGCGGATGCAATCAGCGCATGAGAAATGGCGACGGCAAGCGCAGTCATCGTGACGACTTTACGGTTGATCAATTGCATGAACTAACCCCTGTGATGATTGATTAAATGAAAAAAATCTTTTCGATTTACTCGTGTGCACGCGGTCGTGCGCACGCGGCAGACACGCCGGTGCTCCGCGTTATGATCGGATGAGGGTCTTGCGCAATGGATGACGACTGCTGTCGCGCTGCGACGAAGCCGGAACGCCGATCGGCGACCGATGCAAGGCTGCTTTGACACACCGCCCAATCCCCCTGTCCTGCTGGCCGCAGGCATGCAGTGCCGCACTTGTTTTTCTTTCGCACCCTGCGGATGCGCCCCTGTAGCGGCCGCAAATTAGTGCAGTCCGTCACAAGTGGTCGAAGATTAGCGCAGTCAGTCACAAAGTGCAATTGGGATATTGCGGTATCCGTCACGAACGTGCCGTGCGACGGTCCGGCCCAGGTATGCCCGGAGAGAGAAGATCCCGGTGATGCGCGTGACTAGATCAGACAGTTCAACGCGCGCCCTTCGCGCCATGAACGCGTGGCGAATTCGGCCAGTTCCAGGGCCTTGATCCCATCGACCAGACCGGGAACGGGCTGTGCCCTTGCGCCCAGCAGATCCGCGAAATGAATCATTTCGAGCGCATAGGCGCGGCGGTAACGCTCGAGGAAGAACGGCTCGGGCGGATCGCCGCTGACCATCGCAGCCCGCGACGAAATCACTTCGGTCGGTCGATGGTTGCCGGCCTGCAGCATGCCGCCGGCGCCGAGCACTTCGATGCGCTGGTCGTAGCCGTAGGCCGCATGGCGCGAGGTGTTGATCACACACAGGCGGCCGCGGCGCGAACGCAAGGTCACCGCCGCCGTATCCAGATCGTGCGCCTGCGCGGCATCGGGACTGAGGCAGGCGCCGGTCGCGTAGATCTCGACGATCTCGTCGGCGAGCAGCCAGCGGCAGACGTCGAAGTCGTGGATCAGCATGTCCTTGAACACCCCGCCGGACTGCTTCAGATAGTCCAGCGGCGGCGGCGCAGGATCGCGGCTGGTAAGCACGACGACTTCCGGCGCGCCGATCTCGCCCGCGTCGAGGCGACGCTTGAGTGCGGCGAAAGTCGGATCGAAGCGGCGCTGGAAGCCGATCATGCAAGCCACGCCGGCTTCGGCCGCGACCGCAGCGCAGGCACGGGCCGCGTCGAGGTCGGCCGCAACGGGCTTCTCGCAGAAGATCGCCTTGCCGGCGCGCGCGGCGCGCGTGATCAATTCGGCATGCATCGACGTGCTCGCGGCGATGACCACGGCCGCCACCTCCGGATCCGCGAGCGCGCGCTCGACGTCGACCGCACTGGCGGCGAACGCAGCGGCCAGTTCGCCCGCTGCCGCCGTGTTGACGTCGACGACGTAACGCAGGCGCAGACCCGGCTGGACGGCGATGTTGCCCGCATGGATGCGGCCGATGCGCCCGGCGCCGAACAGTGCGACGTCAGGCATCGTAATCGCCCGTGTGCGCGCCTTCGTTCGGCTTCAATTCCAGCCGGTAGGCCAGCGCGACGAACAGCGCCTGGCACAGGCAGATCGTGCTGGTCAGCGCGCGGAACGCGAACGCGCTCGCCTCTTCGACCTTGAGCAGCACGTTCGCGTGCGTGGCGAGCGGGCCGAGATCGGACTCGCTGATCGCGATCACCTTGGCCTTGCGCTGGTGCGCGAGGCGCGTGCAGAACAGCGTCTCCTTGCCGTAGGGCGGAAAGCTGATCGCGATCAAGGCGTCGCCCTTGCCGATGCTGTTGATCTGCTCGCGATGCATGCCGCCGAGCCCATCGACCAGATGCACGCGTTTCTGCGTGTGCCCCAGCGCATAGGCGATATAGCTTGCGATCGCGAACGAGCGGCGCACCGCGACGATGTAGATCTGCTCGGCCTGTTCGAGCAGGTCGACCGCGGCGCGGAAGCGAACCGGATCGAAGCGTTCGACGAGATCGTCGAGGCCGATGCGGCAGGCGTCGATGAAACTGCGCGCGATCTGCGTCTCGTCGAGCCGCTCCGGCCGCTCGGAGATGACGCGGCGGATGCGGTGCTGGTAGCTGCCCGAAGGCTCGGCGCGCTCGCGGTATGCGTCGCGGAACACCGCCTGCATCTCGCTGAAGCCGGAATAGCCGAAACGTTGCGCGAAGCGGACGACGGCCGAAGGGTGCACGTTCGACCCGATCGCGACGTCGTTGACCTTCTGCAGCATGATGCTCGAACGATGCTGCTCGAGATAGCGCGCAATGCCCTGCAACTGGCGCGGCAACGACTCGAATTCGTCGGCGACGCGCAGCATGAACTGGTCCACTGCATTGCTGACTGCCAAGGGCTTGCTCCTGCGCTATCGCGCTTGCCGGTGAGTGTGCGACCAATGGAATAAAAATTCCATATTTCCAATTGATGCAATGCGAATTGCAATGATTGGAGTCAGGTCCTATTCTCCCTCATACGCCGCGCTTTTTCGCAAGCATACGAACCGCGCATGACAGAAAGTGTCCCCTCCGCCGCAGCGCGCCCGCTCGATGCCATCTTCCTCGGCCGCGTCGCCGTCGATCTCTATGCGCAGCAGATCGGCGCGCGTCTGGAGGACGCGACCAGCTTTGCCAGATACCTCGGCGGCTCCTCCGGCAATGCGGCGTTCGGCTGCGCACGCCTCGGCCTGCGATCCTCGATGCTGAGCCGCGTCGGCGCCGACCAGATGGGCCGTTTCCTCATCGAGGCCCTCGCGCGCGAGGGCTGCGACGTCGCGCACCTGCGCGTCGATCCGGAACGCCTGACCGCCTTCGTCCTGCTCGGCATCAAGGATCGCGACACGTTCCCGCTGCTGTTCCACCGCGAGAATTGCGCGGACATGGCGATCGCCGCGGACGACATCGACGAAGCACATGTCGCCTCGGCGCGCGCGCTCGCCATCACCGGCACGCATTTGTCGACTCAGGGCACGCTCGCCGCCTGCCGCAAGGCGCTCGACCTCGCCGCCAAGCACGGCCTGCGCCGCGTGCTCGACATCGACTATCGCCCGGTGCTCTGGGGCCTCGTGCCGCGCAGCGACGGCGCCACGCGTTTCGTCGCGAATGCGCATGTGACCGAACACCTGCGCGAGGTGCTGCCGTCGTTCGACCTGATCGTCGGCACCGAGGAGGAATTCCGCATCGCCGGCGGCACCGACGACCTGATGGCGTCCTTGCGCGCGGTGCGCGCGGCAACTGCGGCCCTGCTCGTGATCAAACGCGGCGCGCTCGGCTGCAGCGTGATCGCCGAGGAAATTCCGGCGCGGATCGACGACGCGGCGATGTACCGCGCGCCGCAAGTCGAAGTGCTGAACGTGCTCGGCGCCGGCGACGCGTTCATGGCCGGCTTCCTCGCCGGCTGGTTGCGCGACGAAACTATCGAACGCTGCTGCGCCCTGGCGAACGCCTGCGGCGCGATCGTCGTCTCGCGCCACGGCTGCGCGCCGGCGATGCCGAGCCGCGCCGAACTCGATCACTTTCTCGCCCAGGTCGCATGCGATCCGGCACGCGCGCGCCACCCCGATCTCGATGCCGATCTCGCCCACTTGCACCGCGTGAGTGTCGCGCGCCCGCACTGGGACGACCTGCACGTGTTCGCATTCGACCACCGCAGCGCGCTCGAGGAATTGGCCCGCCGCCATCACGCGGACGCCACCGCGCGTCTGCCCGTATTGAAACGTCTGCTGCTGCGCGCGACCGAGCAGACCGAACGGGCGGCGAATCTCGCCGGCCGCATCGGCGTGCTGATCGACGACCGTTACGGACAGGACGCGCTCGACGCTGCGAGCGGGCGCGGCTGGTGGATCGGCCGCCCGGTGGAACTGCCCGACACGACTCCGCTCGCCTTCGAGCATGGCCGTTCGATAGGTACGCAGCTCGTCACCTGGCCGCACGAGCAGACGATCAAATGCCTCGTCGTCTTCGATCCCGAGGACGCCGTGCAGCGCGCCGAACAGGTGCGGCAGCTGCGCACGCTCTACGATGCGGCCTGCGCGAGCGGCCATGAATTGCTGATCGAGGTCATCGCGCCGTCGCGCGCGACGACTGCGCAGCGCGGCGATCTCGTGCTGCGTGCGATCGAGCGCATCTACGCCACCGGCATCAAACCGGAATGGTGGAAGATCGCAGCGCTCGCCGCGGCCGAATGGCCTGCACTCGATGCGCTGATTGCGCGCAACGACCCCTGGTGCCGCGGCGTACTCCTGCTCGGCGCCGACGCACCGTTCGCCGACCTTGCCGCCGGCTTCGCCGCCGCCGCGGCCAGCGCGACCTGCCGTGGCTTCGCCGTCGGCCGCAGCGTGTTCGCCGAACCGGCGCGCGCCTGGTTCGCCGGCGAGATCGACGACGACGCGCTGGTCGCGCGCGTGCACGCGAACCAGTGCGAACTCGCTGCACTCTGGCGCCGGGCGCGCGACAATGCCGTCGTCGACGACACGAAAAAGCAGTCCCTGTCCGCATGAGCCAACCCACGATCCGACTGACGATGGCGCAAGCCCTCGTGCGCCATCTCGCCGCGCAGCAGGTACGCGTCGCCGGCGAAACCGTACCGCTGTTCGCCGGCGTGTTCGCGATTTTCGGCCACGGCAACGTCGCCGCGCTCGGCGAAGCGCTGCACGAGCATCGCGCTGCGCTGCCGACCTGGCGCGCGCACAACGAACAGGCGATGGCGCACACCGCGATCGCCTACGCCAAGGCGCAGGCGCGCAGGCGCATGCTGGCCGTGACCACCTCGATCGGCCCCGGCGCGACCAACCTCGTCACCGCAGCCGCGCTCGCCCACGTCAACCGCCTGCCCGTGCTGCTGCTGCCCGGCGACGTCTTCGTCTCGCGCGCGCCCGACCCGGTGCTGCAGCAGATGGAGGATTTCGCCGACGGCACGGTCAGCGTCAACGACTGCCTCAAGCCGGTCTCGCGCTACTTCGACCGCATCGTCGCGCCCGCGCAGCTGCTGACCGCGCTGCCGCGCGCGATTCAGGTCTTGGTCGATCCGGCGCTGTGCGGCCCGGTCACTCTCGCACTGCCGCAGGACGTGCAGGCGCAGGCGTTCGACTACCCGGTCGCGTTCTTCGAGCCGCGCATCGTCGCCGCGCCCGCAAGCTTGCCGCCGCCGGAACAGATCGCCGCCGCGGCCGAGGCGTTGCGCGCGGCGCGGCGACCGGTCATCGTCGCCGGCGGCGGCGTGCTCTACGGCGAAGCCGCGGATGCGTTGCGCGGTTTCGCCGAGCGCCATGCGATCCCGATCGCGGAAACCCAGGCCGGCAAGGGCAGCCTGCCGTTCGATCATCCGCTGCAACTCGGCCCCGTCGGCGTCTGCGGCAGCAGCGCCGCGAATGCGCTCTGTGCCGAAACCGATCTCGTCCTCGCCGTCGGCACGCGCCTGGCGGATTTCACCACGGGCTCGAACGCGCTCTACGCGCAGGCGCGGCTGGTGACGCTCAACGTCAACGCCTACGACGCGCACAAGAATTCGGCGCTGGCGATCGCCGCGGATGCGAACCGGGGGCTCGATGCCTTGACCCGGGCCTTGACCGGCTGGCGCGCGCCGGCGGATTGGCATGGCCGCGCCGCGCGCCTCGGCGAGGAATGGCGCGCGACGGTCGCGCGCCTGACCGCCGCGCGCGAGTTCGCGCCGGGCGAGTTGCCGTACGAAGCGGACGTGATCGGCGCCGTGCAGCGCTCGGCTGCCGATTCGGCCGACAACGACGTGGTCGTCTGCGCCGCGGGCGGCCTGCCCGGCGAGCTGATCAAGCTCTGGCGCACGCGCACGCCCGGCGGCTACCACGTCGAATACGGCTACTCGTGCATGGGCTACGAGATCGCCGGCGGTCTGGGCGTGAAGATGGCCCGACCCGAGCGCGAAGTGATCGTCATGGTCGGCGACGGCAGCTATCTGATGCTCAACTCCGAGATCGCCACCTCGGTGATGCTCGGGCACAAGCTGGTCATCGTCGTGCTCGACAACCGCGGCTTCGGCTGCATCGGCCGCCTGCAGCGCGCCTGCGGCGATGCGCCGTTCAACAACCTGCTCGACGAGGATTGTGCGACGGCTGCCGGCGGCGGCGCCCCGGCCGTCGACTTCGCCGCGCATGCGCGCGCGCTCGGCGCGACCGCCGAGCACGTCGCCGATATCGCCGAATTCGAACAGGCGATGAAACGCGCACGCGCCGCGAACAGCACCTACGTGATCTCCATCCGCACCGACCCGCACCGCAGCACGCGCGAAGGCGGCAGCTGGTGGGAGGTGGCCGTGCCCGAGGTTTCCACGCGCGCATCCGTGCGCGAAGCCCGCGAGGGTTACGCAGCCGCGCTGCGCAAGCGCGACGGCGACCTGGAGGCGTGATGATGAGCCTGCTCGTCAAGGCGCGGCGCGGTGCGCAGCATCTGGTCCACATCACTCCGGCGTCGGCCGGCTGGAAGCATGTCGGCTTCGACGCCTGGCGCCTGGCCGCGGACGATGCGCTGCAGATCGACGTCGCGCCCGATCGCGAAGCCTGCCTCGTCGTGCTGCGCGGGGCGATCGATCTCGATGCCGGCTCGCTGCGCCGCGCGAATTTCGGCGGACGCGCCAGCGTCTTCGATCCGCGGTCGCCGCACGCGCTGTACGCGCCGCCGCACACGCGCGTACGCGTACGCGCCCGCGACGACGTCGAACTCGCGCTGGCCAGCGCGCCCGCAACGGGCCGCTACCCGGCGCGCGTGATCGAACCCGCGACGATGGCACGCTCGACGCGTGGCAGCGGCACGAACGAGCGCACCATCTGCGACGTGCTGCCGCAGACCGAACAGGCCGAATCGCTGCTCGTCGTCGAAGTGCGCACGCCGGCCGCGCATTCGTCGAGCTATCCGCCGCACAAGCACGACGTCGACGATCCGCCGCACGAAACGCAGCTCGAGGAAGTCTATTACCACCGCATCGATCCGCCGCAGGGCTTCGCCTTGCAGCGCGTCTACACCGACGCGCGCGACCTCGACGAAACGATGGCCGCGCACGACCACGACGTCGTCCTCGTCCCGCGCGGCTATCACCCCGTGGTGATGCCGCACGGCTACAACGGCTACTACCTCAACGTCATGGCCGGACCGCGCCGCGAATGGCGCATGCGCAACGATCCGGCGCACGAGTGGATGCTGCACTCCGCACAGACGACCGATCGTCCGTAGGGGCTCGATTCATCGAGCCCTGCTCTTGACGTTCTCCGAGGCAAAATCGGGCGCGAACGCTTGAAATGCTTTCGCGCGAGACGCGCGCGAAAGCCGCGCCCCTACGATATGCGCGCCTCTTCCGCGAACAGCTTGCCGATCTGCGCGAACAGCTCGAGGTCGTCGAGCGAGTCCGCGAGCGTGGTTTTCACCGGCCCGCCGTTGACGAAGGCATCGAAGAACGCATCGAGCTCGGCGCGGAACGGGTCCTCGTGGAACGGGCCGATGATCTCGGTCGTCGTTTCGCGGTCGCCCGAGCGCGTGATTTCGAGTCGCGTCGGCAGGTGGCGAATGTACGGCGTGTCGTAGTTGATGCGGAACATCGCGCGATCGCAGAGCACGTCGATGCCCGAATCGAAACGCGCGATATGGTTGGTCACCGCCTCGTAGACCGCGGTGAAATGGCCGTAGTCGAACAGCACGGCAATCGCCTCGCCGCCGTTGCGCTGGCGCGCGGCGAAGACTTTCGGCACGCCGAACAGCTCGCGCATCGCCGAGAAACTGTGCGAGGACAGGCCGGTCAGCACCTGGTAGCCGCGCACGACCGCCGCGGGCGCGTCCGCGCCGACCACGGCACGCAGCATCGCCTGCGTGCGCGCCCTGCCCTCGGCTATCACGGCCTGCGGCACATCGGTCGGCTTGAACACCGGCCGCGTCTGCGCGACGAAGAACGGCGCCTCGCAGATCAGGTCGCGCACGCGCACGTGCTGCACTTCGTTCAACGCCGGCAGGTGTTTCTTCAGTTCGAGAAACGGCCGTGCGAAGCGGCGCATGTAACCGACGAAAATCGTCTGCGTGTAGCCACGCGCGCGCTCGATGAGCGGCAGCAACTGCCCGACGGTCAGGCACACGGGCTTCTCGATGAAGATGTGCTTGCCGGCGTCCATCGCGCGCATCAGCAGATCGGCATGCAGGTGGTCCGGCGTGAGGATGAATACCGCGTCGACGTCCTTGTCGCCGAGCAACGCATCCGCGTCGGCATGCACGCGTGCGCCGTAACGCTGCGCGACGTGCGCGGCAAGGCTCGGAGAAACATCGCTGACCGCCTCGATTTTGTAGCGTGCGTCATCAGCCAATAACGGCAGGTGCATGAGCTGGGCGACTTCGCCCAGGCCGATCAGTCCGACCCGGATCGTCATTGCACGTCCCCGCTCAGCGACTGGAGGAATTGCAGGTTCTTGCGCGCGAGGAAAACCGGTTCCTCGGTCTGCGTCGGACTCCAGTCCTGCTCGATGATGCACGGTCCCGCGTATTTCTTCCCGGCAAGCAGCTGCATCACCTCGGGAATATTCACCGCGCCATCGGTCAGCGGTGCGAAGATGCCCGCCGCGGACGCCTGCGCGGTGTCGATCTCGCCGCGCACGAGGCGCTCGCGCACCTTCGCATCGACGCTCTTGAGATGCACGTAGCCGATGCGCGGCCACACGCGGCGCATGTAGGCCGCCGGGTCCTGGCCCCAGGCCGCGTGATGGCCCGTGTCGAAGCAGAGATTGACCTCGGTGTCCTGCAGCAGGCGATCGATCTGCGCCTCGCGCTCGACGCAGGTGCCGAGGTGCGGATGGAACGTCATCGCGATGCCATGTTCGCCGGCCAGACGCTGCCATGCATCACGCACCATGCCGACCACGGTCTGCCAGCCGGCCTCGTCGACGACGCCGCGCCGGCCGGGCGGATACCAGTTGCCCTCGTCCATGATGACGACGTGCTTCGAGCCGGCGCCGCTGACGAGTTTGCCGAGCTGGTCGACCGTGGCAAGCAGCGCATCGCGCGTGGTCGGGTCGGCCAGCGTATGCACGTGCGTCGCGCCGGTCAGCGCGAGCCCGCGTGCGCCCAATGCGTCCTTGAGTTGCGCCGTGTCGGTCGGCAGGAAACCGAGCGGACCGAGCTCGGTCGTCGCATAGCCCGCGTCGCGCACCTGATCGAGGTACTGATCGGGCGTATAGCGATTGTCTTTGGGATAGTAGATGCCCCAGGAACAGGGCGCGTTGCCGATGGATAACATGGTCTTGCCTTTGTGGATGAAAACGGAGTTGCTAAGTCGATGGTGTTTCGCCCGGCCCCGCGATGCGCATGCCCCGCGCGTCGAACAGCGTGATTTGCGCCGCATCGAAGGAAAACGCGACCTCGCCGTCCACGCGCACGGGTGCGTCGCCGAACAGACGTGCGGTGACGCGCACGCCATCGTCGAGGCAGAGCGTGACGAGGCTTTCCGGACCCATCGCTTCGTTGGCGTACAGCTTGCCGCGCATCTCGTTCGACGCGTCATCGCCCGCTGCGATGCGCAGATGTTCGGGACGCACGCCGACCGTGACACGATCGCCGTGATCGAGCGCACGGTCGAGCGCCGGCCAGCTCGCCAGCGGCGACATCCCGAGCCCGGCGCCGCGCAGCGCGATGCCACGGTCACTGCGTGTCGCCTGCGCCGCAATCAGGTTCATCGGCGGATCGCCGACGAAACCGGCGACGAACGTCGTCGCAGGCCGGCGGTAGATTTCGAGCGGCGGCGCGTACTGCACGATGTCGCCGGCGCACATCACCGCGATGCGCGTCGACAACGCCATCGCCTCGGCTTGGTCATGGGTCACGTAGACCGCGGTCATGCCGCGGCTGCGCTGCAGGTGGTAGAGGAACGCCCTCGCCTCCACGCGCATGCGCGCGTCGAGGTTCGACAACGGCTCGTCGAACAGGAACGCGTCGGCCGGATGCACGAGCGCGCGCGCGAGCGAGGTGCGCTGCTGCTGGCCGCCCGAGATCTGCGCCGGCAGGCGGTCGAGCAGTTCGCCGATATGGAGTACATCCGCGATCTCGCGTGTTTTCTCGCGGCGCTGCGATTCGGCGACGCCGCGTACCTTGAGCGGATAGGCGATGTTGTCGGCAATCGTCATGTGCGGATACAGCGCGTAGTCCTGGAACACCATGCCGACGTTGCGATCCTTCGGCTGCGCGTGCGTGACATCGCGGCCGCCGATGCGGATGCTGCCGCGCGTCGGCTGCTCGAGTCCGGCGATCATGCGCAAGGTCGTCGTCTTGCCGCAGCCTGAGGGGCCGAGCAGGCAGACGAATTCGCCGTCGCCGATCGCGAGATCGATTTCGCGGATCGTGTCGATCGCGCCGAAGCTCTTGCCGATCTTGTCGAGCTGGATCGATGCCATGAGAAACCCTAGGACTTGATTCCACCGAAGAAGCGGAACCCGTATTTGCGGTTGACGTACCAGTACAACGCGATCACCGGCAGCGAATACAACGCCGAGTACGCGGCGAGCAGCGGCACGATCGGCGTGCCGGCCTGCGAATAGAACGAGTAGATCTCGACCGAGGCGGGCATGCGCTGCTCGCTGCGCAGGAGCACGAACGGAATCAGGAATCCACCCCAGACCTGGACGAAGGCCCACACCGCCGCGATCGTCACGCCGGGCCGCAGCACGGGCACGACGACGTCGACGAACGCGCGCCACGGCGAGGCGCCGGCGACCAGCGCCGATTCCTCGTAGCCGCGCGGAATGCTCGCGATGAAGTCGCGCAGGATAAACATCGCCGTGGGCAGCAACCCTCCAGCGAAGACGAGGATCACCGCGAGCTGGGTGTCGATCAGGCCGAGCGCGTTGACGATCAGGAAGATCGGCACCATCGCCGCCGATCCCGACACGACCGAGGAGAACAGCAGCAGCACGTATTCGATGACGTGCTTGCCGCGCAGCGGCGTGCGCGCAAGCGCGTAGGCGGCGAGCGTCGCCGTCGCCGCGACGAGCAGCACGGTGCCG
The DNA here is from genome assembly GCA_018240505.1 of Pseudomonadota bacterium. GTDB lineage: Bacteria > Pseudomonadota > Gammaproteobacteria > Xanthomonadales > Rhodanobacteraceae > Rudaea. The sequence goes on along the minus strand of JAFEFQ010000246.1, from coordinate 20,133 downwards.
AATGCCTGCAGCAGCGAGTTGAGCAGCGCGCCGACCGCGACTCCGTTGGCGAATACGCGCGCGAAGTTGACCAAGGTCGGCGGTGCGGGAAACGCCAGATCGAGGTCCGCGTGCGCGTTGAACGGCGCGAACACGAACCAGATCAGCGGCAACGCGAACGCGGCGCCGAGCAGCGCGGCGCAGACGCTGAAGACGACGCGTGACAGCAGCGTGCGCCGATTCACGCCGCCCCCTTCAAATATCGCCGTCGCGCGCGCAGCGCGCGACTCCGTCCGTTCCTCTCTCCCCCGCCCGCGGGGGAGAGAGCAAAGAGTGAGGGGGAAACGCCGCGCATTTGCGAGCCGCAGCGATTTTCTGCAAAGCGCCCCCTCACCCAACCCTCTCCCCCGGCTCTGCCGGGGGAAAGGACTTCCTGCAAAAACCCGCATGCGATTCGGCTCACGTCTTCCTCCCTGCGCGCAACCCGCGCTGCGCGAGGCGCAGATACACGAGCGAGAACGCGAGGTTGATCAGCATCACGATCACGCCGATTGCCGCGCCTTTGCCGAACTCGAAGCTCTTGAATGCGATGCGGTAGGTGTAGATCGGCAGGATGTCGGTCTCGAACGACGGCCCGCCCGCGGTCAGCAGGAACGGGGTGAACACGTTGAACGTCCACATCGTGATCAGGATCAGGTCGGTGACGATGTGGCCGCGGATCAGCGGCAGCACGATGTCGCGCAGCTTCTGCCACGACGAGGCGCCGACCACGTCGGCGGTTTCCAGATAGCTCGGCGGAATCGACTGCAACGCCGCGTCGAACAGCATCATCGAGAACGCCGCGCCGCGCCAGGCGTTGAACACGCAGATCGTCAGGAACGGGTGCTCGATGAGGAAATCGGCTGCGGGAATGTGCAGCCCGTGCAGCAACTGATTGAGCGTGCCCGCGTCGCGATCGAGGTAGGCAAACCAGGCGAAACCGACGACGACGTCGGGCAGTATCCAGGCGAGCATGACGATGCCCTGCAGCAGCGACTTCGCGCGCGGCGACAGCTCGCGCGAAATCCACGCGAGGACGAGGCCGAGCAGTACCTGGCCGCATAGCGCGGAAAGCACGACGAACTGGATCGTCAGCCACAGCGACGGGCCGAAGCCGCCCTGGCTCCAGAACGTCGCCGGATCGAACAGGTCCAGATAGTTCTTCAGCCCGACGAACTGCGGATGCAGCGCGTTCGCGCCGAGCAGGCTGCGATTGCTGAAGCTGACCGCGATGATCCAGAAGAACGGGAACACGACGAACAGGCCGATCAGCAGCGCCGCCGGCGTCATGAACGCAGCGCCGGTGCGCGAGGAAACGTTGGCGCCGCGCAACGAGCTCACGAGCCCTCACCTTGCGCCAGATCGAGCGCAACGACGTGATCGGCGCCGACGATCTGTTTCACCGCGGCCGCGTACTCGGCCATCGCCGCACGCGGCGAGAGCTTGCCGGCGATCACGCTTTCGGTCATGCGCTGGATCTCGGCCGAGACTTTCTCGTAGTCGGCATCAATCGGCCGGATCGTCGTCAGCGGCAGCAATTCGCGCCCGCTGTCGCGCAGGAACTGCGAGTGCGGCGGCAGCACGTCGTCGCGCACGCACAGATGCTCGTTGTATTCCTGATAACTGCGCAGCGCCGGCGCCGAGTTCATGAACGCGAGCAACGACCACGCTTCGCGCGGATGCCGCGAATGCGGATTGAGCACGAAGCTGTTGCCGCCCGAGACGCTGACGAAATCCTGTCCGCGCACCGCGCTGCCCGGCGTGCGAGCGGGCATCTTCGCCCAGCCGACGATGTCGTCGCGGTCGGCGATCGGGAAATCGCCCTGCGGATCGATCGCGGTGTAGTAGAACCAGTTGCTTTCGACCAGGATCGCGCTCCTGCCGCGCTGGAAATCGGTGAAGCTGCGGTTGCGCCCGCTGACCAGGCGCTGCGTGCGCGCCTCGCCGAGCTTTTCGTCGATGTAGACGGTCTTGTAGAAATCGAGTGCGGCAAGCATGCCGGGGCTCCGCACGATCCAGCGGCCCTGCCCGTCGCGCAGCTCCTCTCCCGTGCCGGCGAGCAGCATCAGCCAGCCCTGCATCGTCGTCGCCTCACCCATGGCGACGCCGGCGTTGACCTGCAACGGATAACCGCGCGGATCGAGCGCCTTGAGCTTGCGCGCGGCGGCGAGAATGTCGTCCCACGAATGCGGTTGCCAATGATCGGCATCGAGCCCGGCGGCGCGAAACCGGTCGCGGCGATAGAAGATCATGCGCACGTCGGTCTGCTCGGGCACGCCGTAGCGCTTGCCGCGAAAACGCACCAGCGCCTGCGCGCTGTTGGGGATATGCGACCAGCCCTCCCAGGTGTTCGCCTCGGGCCCGGCCACTTCGTCCAGCGGCTTGAGCAGGTCCGCATCGACGAAGCCCGGGATCTGGAAACCGTCGAACTCGGCGACATCGGCGCCCTGCCCCGTGGCGAAGTCGAGCGCGAGCTGCTGCGACATCTGCTCGGCGCTGCCGGCGAACTCGCGCAGCTTCACCGTCACCTCGCGTCCCTGCGCCCTGGCCGCGGCGACGTATCCGGGAACGACGTACTGTTTGAGCCAGCGCGCCTCGGAGCCGTTCACGCCGCCCTCGACGCAGCGGCAGGCGATCGAAACCTCGGCCGGATCGGCCTGCGCAAGCGCGCACGCCGCCGCGCCGAGCAGCAGCACCGCGACGCGCGCGCCACTGCGCACGATCGAGGCGCGGTGCGTCAGGCGGATGTGCGGCGGCGGCGTCATTGCTATTCTTCAGTCGCGGACGCGGAGCGGAACTCGGAAGCCAAGCTTAAGCATGCCGCAACGCTATTGCAATTTGCATTGCAAAATTGAAATATTTGGAATACAAATTCCAAAAGAAAACTCCAACTGGAGTTTTTCGCAGGCCATGGATGGCCTGTCGCGAATCGAGCATTGTGCTCGATTCAGCGTAGCCGAGTTCGGACATGCGCCGGACTCGGCGCGTCTGAAAAATTCCTGGACGGAATTTTTCGGACAATCCAATACTGACCGCCATGACCGCGTCGACCATCCATCTCGTTTTCAAGACGCATCTCGACATCGGCTTCACCCAGCTCGCCGAGCGCGTGCGCCGGCAATACCATGACGTCTTCATCCCCGGCGCGCTGGATACGGGCGAGCATTTCCTGCGCGAAGACCCGCAGCAGCGCCTGTTCGTCTGGACCACGGGTGCCTGGCTGATCTGGGACCACCTCGAAACGCAGCCGCCCGAGCGCGTGCGCCGACTCGAACGCGCGATCGGGCAAGGAATCATTCGCTGGCACGCATTGCCGTTCACGACGCATACCGAACTGATGTCGCCGGCGCTGTTCCGTGCCGGATTGTCGTACGCACAGGAACTCGATCGCCGCTTCGGCGTCAAGACGGTCGCGGCGAAGATGACCGACGTGCCCGGACATACGCTCGGCATCGTGCCGCTGCTCGCGCGCGCGGGCGTGAAGTTCCTGCACATCGGCGTGAACTCGGCGTCGACACCGCCCGACGTGCCCGACCTGTTCCGCTGGCGCGCGCCGGACGGCGAAGAAATCCTCGTCGCCTACCAGAAGAGCTACGGCTCGACCCATTTCGTCGACGGCACGAACCTCGCCTTGAGCTTCGCGCACACGAACGACAACATCGGTCCACAGAGTGTCGGCCAGGCGATCGACTGCCATCGCGACCTGCGCGACGAATACCCCGATGCCGACATCCGCGCCTCGACGCTCGATGCATTTGCGGAAAGCGTGTGGCCGCTGCGCGAACGCTTTCCGCTGATCGAACGCGAGATCGGCGATTCGTGGATTCACGGCGTCGGCACCGACCCGGTGAAAGTCGCGCGCTTCCTCGAACTGCAGCGGCTGTACGACTGCTTCGACGAGGAAGGCCTCACGCCGCAGCGCACCGCGTTCGGCCGCCGCCTCTGCCTCCTGCCCGAACATACCTGGGGCGTCGACATCAAGACCTACCTGCGCGACGAAACGCACTGGGATCGCGCGGACTTCGACCAGGCGCGCCGCAACGATCCGCGCTTTGCGTTCTGCGAAGCGTCGTGGGCTGAACAGCGCGGCTATCTCGACACGGCCGTCGACGCGCTGGCCGAGGAAGACCGCGCGCTGGCAGAAGCAAGCCTGGCGGCCGCGAGTCCAGACAGCGCAGAAGCGGCCACGCCCGTATCCACCGCAACCGCGGCGGATATCGATCTCGACGGCTGGCGCATCGCGATCGATCGCGCGTCCGGCGCGGTGTCGGGTATCGTGGCGCCCGGCGGCGCGCGCATTTCCGGCGACAACCTGATCGCCTACGCCTACGAAAGTTACGACGACGGCGACGTCGCCGCGCACATGCGCAGCTACCTGACCGATCGCGTGCGCTGGGCCCTGCTCGACCACGGCAAGCCCGGGCTCGAGCACGCACGTACGGCGCGATCCGCACGCTACGGCACGGAGTTGATCGGCACCGAGCTCAAACCGGATCACGCTGTTCTCCGCTGGCGCACTCCCAGCGTTGCGCACGAACAACTCGGTGCGCCAGAACGGGTCTCGCTCCACGTCCGTCCACTCGGTCCGACCCGGCTGCGCCTCGAACTCGTGCTGCACGACAAGCCCGCCAACCGCATGCCCGAGGCGAGCTTTCTCGCCTTCGCGCCGGCCGGGGCAAGCAACTGGCAACTGCACAAACTCGGCCTCTGGCTGTCTGCCGCGGATGTCGTGCGCAATGGCGGCGGCGCCCTCCAGGCCGCAACGGCGGTGCGCGCGACGCTGCCCGCGGCGACGCTGCGAGTCTGCGCGCTCGATTCGCCGCTTGTCGCAGCGGCGAACGCCCCGTTCATGACGTTCGCGAGCGCGCCGCCGGATTTTTCCGCCGGAATCCGCTTCAACCTGCACAACAACAAGTGGGGCACGAACTTCCCGATGTGGTGCGAGGGAACGCTGCGCTTCCGTTTCGATCTCGAGCTTTTGTAGGGAAGCGATTCGTCGAACCTGGCGCACCGGACGGCGCGGGCGCCGCAACGACAACCTCACTCGACCGCGCGCCGCAATTCGCCAAGCAGAAAATCGAACCTCGCCTCGTCGAGCCAGGGGCTGTTGGAAATCGTCAACGTGCGCGCGGCGAAGTCGCGCGCGTTCGGCACGTCGGCTTTCGGCACGATCGCGTGAAGATAGTCGTAGTCGGGCAAGGCATGGATAAACAGGCGGCTGACGCCGAGGTTGGTCGTCCACAGCGCGGACAGCGCGGCGTCGCGCGCCGCGCGCGTCGGCATCATCACGAGCAGGAACGGCCAGGTGCCATGCGCGGCGCCCGCATCGCGCAGGGCGGCGATGCGCGGAATCCTTTCCAGACTCGCACAGCGCTTGCTTGCCCGCTCGGCGAGTTCGTGCTGGAAGTCGCGCAGGCGCGGAAACGCGCGCGCTCCGACCGACCGGCGCCATGCGCCGAGGCGATGCAACGGGATGGTCAGCGGAAAGTCGTCGCCGACCGCCGCGGTCGCATCGCCCGCACGCAACGCGCGCCGGCGCGGCCAGCCGTATGCCAGCGGCAGGCCCGCCGGACGATAGAGCGCGTAGTAGCCGAGCAGTTGCAGCGTGCGCTTGAATTCCCAGGCCAGGTCCGACGGAACGATGTCCGCACTGCAGCGATGCAGCTCCGCGCGCAGTTGCGCATCGCGCGCGACCAGCAGCCCGCCTTCGAACGTGGTCAGGCCCTTGCCGACGGCGAGCGAGAAGAAGCCGATGTCGGCGCGCGTTCCAACCGGCGTTCCGTCCGCGAACCGCGCGCCGAGCGCCTGCGCCGCGTCCTCGATGACCCAGGCGCCGGCACGGCGCGCGCAGGCGATCGCGGTGTCGACGTCGGCGACACGTCCGCCCAGATGCGTGGGCACGACCGCAAGCGTGTTCTCGTCGCAGAGCGCGGCGAGCTTGTCCGCGTCCATGTCGATGCTGCCGGGCGCGAGATCGCACAGGCGCAGTTCCAGTCCGCAATGCGCGACCGCAATCGCGACGAGCGGACAGGTGTAGGCCGGAACGATCACGCCGGTGCGCTTGCTCCGGCGCTGCAACGCGGTCAGCGCGACGACCAGCGCGGCCGTGCCCGAACACTCGACCTGCACATCGTCGATGCCGAGGAATTCGGCGGCGCGCGCCGCGAGCGACGCCGTGCGCGCCGGCAGCAGGTCGCCGAAGCGCGGCGGCAGGCCCGCGGTCGGCGGAACTTCGTAGAGGAAGTTACGCGGCATCGTGCCCTTCGTCGGGCGGATCGAAGGCGAGGCAGACGATGCCGGCCAGGATGATGCCGCAACCGATCAATTGCACGGTCGACAGGCGCTCGCCGAACAGGAAGTAGGACGCGGCAAGAACGAAGACGACCTCGAGGTGCGAGGCGGCGAACGCCGGGCCGACCGGCGCATGCTTGAGCAGGGTCATCCAGGTGAAGAACGAGCCGAGATAGCCGGCGATCGCGACATACATCCACGGCGCACTGACCATACGCAGGAACCAGGCGAACTCCGGCACGAACGGGCCGGCGTGGTTGGCGTTGAGCTTGAAGCAGATCTGCGTCATCGTGTCGAACACCATCAACACGAGAAAGCCGATCAGATAGAAGCGGCGCATCTCAACCGACTCCTACCACCGCCACGCCGATCGCGATCAGCGCGCAGCCGACGACGCGCGGCGGCGTGAATTTTTCCGCGAACAGCACGCGTCCGGCGATCAGCATCGCGACGATGTTGATCGAACCGAGCAGCACGCCCTGCGACAGCGGCACCAGCGAAAGAAAACCCTGCCAGACCACGAACTCGGCGACGAAGCAGACGACGCCGATCCAGATCCACGGCCGGCTCGCCATCGCTTTCCAGCGCGCGAACTCGCCCTCCGTGTCGGGCTGCGTCGCCGCCGCCTTGAACGCGAGATGGCCGCCCGTGTCGAGCGAGATGTTGAGCATCCAGAAAATGAAGACGAGCAGCGACATGCGCGAGCGGGGGCAATGGACGATGCCGCGGATTATCGCAGAGCGTGCCGGGCGACGTCAGGCCGGCGCGTGCGTGAGGCGCGCCTGCGCGTTCAAACCGCCGACGTGTGTTGCGCGGTGGCTTCCGGCAGATGCGGTTCGAACGCATGCAGGTCGAAGTGGCTGACCGGAATCGGCTTGAACGTCTTCTCGTCGAACGCGACTTCCTGCAGCTTCCAGCCCTCGACGCTGCGCACCGCGCCCCAGAAGCGCCTGAGCGCGCCCCACTGCATCGCGATCACGCCGCGGCCGTTGTCGGCGTCGACGCTGGGGTCGCCGACGCCGGTCGGGCGCGGCGGCTCGCCGTACAAGGCCGTGCCGAACAGGTTGTCCCAGACCGACAGCACCTGGCCGAAGTTGCAGTTGTGCAGGTTCGGCCGCGAGGGGTCGACGCGCATGTGGTGCAGGCGGTGGAAAACCGGGCCGACGAAGATGCGCTCGAACAGGCGGCCGAAGCCGATGCGCGTGTTCGTGTGCGAAAAATTCTGCACGAGTTCGCTGACCAGTTCGAGCAGCGCGAACTGCGCGGCATCGACGCCCATGAGCAGGCCGGCCGAGGCGAGCACGAAGGACTGCATCACGCCGTCGAGATAGCTGCCGCGGTCGTTGGTCCAGCAGTTCATCTGGCGCTGGCTGTGATGCATGCTGTGCAGTGCCCACCACCACGGGATCGCGTGCTGGGCGCGATGCATCCAGTAGTAGGTCAGGTCGTAGACGATGTAATAGAGGAAAAACGCGAGGTACGGATGCTGCTCGATGCCCGGCACGAAGCCCAGCAGGCCGCCGCCCGGTTCCGCCGTCGCGCCGACATCGGCGCCGCCGCCGAAGAAATTCGCGAACGGGGTCAGCACGAGAAAGGCGAACAGCGGATTGAGACCGAGCACCATCAGCAGGGTGAAGGTGCGATCGATCCGCGTCAGCTTGCGGTCCTTCCACATCTCGGCTGGCAGGAAAGTTTCCAGCGGCCGGAAAATGCAGGAAATGATCGCGAGCTGGATGAACGCGATCAGCACCGCCGCGGCGATGTCGTTCGGGTCGCCCATCAGATGCCCGATGTGCAGGAACGACAGCACCGGCACGACCACGTGCGTGCCGACCCAGAGCACCAGACCGGACCACCACTGCGCTATCACATCGAACATCGATTCGACTCGAAAAAATCAGAAGAACGCCACGAAGACACGGAGAACACGAAGGTAGACGAAGAAACCCGATGAAAGATTTTACTCTTCCCGTTTTTCTTCGTGGCCCTTCTTCGTGTTCTCCGTGTCTTTGTGGTTCATCTTTTGATTTTCTTTCGCCCGATACTCAGTCGAACTTGCCGAGGAAGTCGTTCTTGCCGATCTCGACGCCGTTGTGGCGCAGGATCGCGTACAGCGTCGTCACGTGGAAGTAGAAATTCGGCAAGACAAAATGCAGCAGATACGGCAGGCCCGTGGTGTGGACGTCGCCCGAGCGGCGCGGCACGACGATGGCACGCGACTCGCCGCCGGCGAATTTTTCCGCCGGGATGCTGTTGATGAACTCGAGGGTCTTGTTGATGCGCGCCTCGATCTCCGGCAGCGTCGTCTCGGTGTCGGCGAACGAGGGAACCTCGGTGCCACTCAGCCTTCCCGCCGCGGCCTTGACCGTGTCGGAAGCGATCTGCACCTGCTTGATCAGCGGAAACATGTCCGGGGCAAGGCGCGAGTTGATCAATACGCCGACGTCGATCTTCTTCGCCGCGGCGAAGGCTTCCGCCTTCTTCAGCAGCACGAGCGTGTTCGCGAACACGCGATTCACGGTGGGGACGAGGATGTCGTAAACCGAAACGGACATGGGAATTCCTTGGGTGGGCGAAACGAAACGGCGCGCATTTTCGCATGCGCGCCGCGCCGGCGGAAATCCCGGATCAGCCGGCCGAGTTCGCGTAGATCTTCACGACCTCGTAGAGGAACCTGCGCCCGTCCATCAGCGACTTGACCCGGATGCGCTCGTTGAGGCCGTGCGCGCGGCTGCCCTCGGCGTCGTGGAACATGCCGGACAGACCGTAGGTCGGCACGCCGCCCGCATTGAGGAAGCGGCCGTCGGTGGCGCCGGTCGACATCGTCGGCACGATCGCGACGCCGGGCCACAACGTTTCGGCGATCTTGCGCACCGGCTCCATCATCTGCTCGCTCAACGGCGGCAACGGCGACTGCGTGCCGGGTTCGCCGGTGGCCTTGACCGTGATCTTGTCGTCGCCGATCACGCCCGCGATCTGTTTGCGCACTTCCTCGACCGGAACGCCGGGCAGGATGCGGCAGTTGACGTTCGCGTCGACGTGCTGCGGCAGCGCGTTCGGCGCATGGCCGCCGTTGATCTCGGTGACGACGCAAGTGGTGCGCAGCGTGCCGTTCCAGCCCGGATTGATCGCCCACAGCCGCTCGGCCGCGGCCTCGTCGGGTTTCGCCGCGAGCACCGCGCGCATGTCGGCCGCGATCTGCGGCGTCTGCAGCTTCGCCTGCGCCTCGAAGTAGCCGCGCGTGACCGGATTGAGAGCGATCGGGAAGTTGTAGGCGGAAAGCCTGGCCAGGCCCGCGGCCAGATGCGCGATCGGGTTGGCCTTGGTCGGGCGCGAGCTGTGGCCGCCGACGTCGACGCCCTCGAGCTTGAAGTCCTGGTAGACCTTCTCGCCGGCCTGGATCTGCAGCGCGACCGGCTTGCCGTTCTTGTCGAGCTCGCCGCCGGCGCCCTCGTTGAGCGCGAACGCGGCGTTGAGCACCTCGGGCCGGGTCTGCATCAGCCACTTCACGCTGTTGAACACGTCCGGCGTCTCCTCGCCGCAGGTCAGCGCGAGCTTGATGCTCCGGCGCGGCACGAAGCCTTCCTTCCTGTAGCGAATCAGGCTGTCGGTGAATGCCGCAGCCATCGCCTTGTCGTCGCTGGAGCCGCGCGCGTAGAACCAGCCGTTCTCCTCGACCAGCTTGAACGGGTCGCGCTCCCAGTCTTCGCGCTTGGCCTCGACCACGTCGATGTGCGCGAGCAGCAGGATCGGCTTGGCCAGCTTGTCGTGGCCGTGCAGCACGGCGATGAGCGCGCCGTCCTGCGGGCGCTCGGGCGGCGCGAGGATCTGCGTGTCGGCCTTGGGGGTGCCCGCGGCGACAAGGCGCGCCTGCATCGCCTCGGCGGCCTTGGTGCAGCTGCCTACCGAACGCGTCGTGTTGGTCTCGACGAGCTGCTTGTACAGGTCGCGGAACGCGGCCTCGTCGGCGGATGGCGCCTGCGCCCTGCCCTGCGCCGTGAACATCGCGGCAGCGATGGCGATGGAAAGGGACAGCGATCGGGCGATGACGCGCATGCAGTTTCCTCGTGGGCGAAAGCTTGCAAGATTGCAGCGCATTCGCACAAAGATCAACTCTCTCAACCGTCATTCCCGCGAACGCCGGAATCCATTTGACCTTGCTCTCAAACGCGAAGTGCCGGGCTCCTACTTCGCGGGAATGAGGAAGCAGAGCCGGGCGCGATAAATCGCGCCCCTACACAAGTTTCGTATCGATCACAATTTTCGATGTCAGCGTGCGATGCACGGGACACTTGTCGGCCATTTCGAGCAGACGCGCGCGCTGGCCGTCGTCGAGCGCGCCGACGAGTTCGATCTCGCGCTCGATGTGGTCGAGCATCACCGGCTTGTCGCCGCAGTCCTTGCAGTCGTCGGGGTAACGCTTGGCGTGGCGCAGGCGCACGATCACGCGTTCGAGCGGAATCTGCTTGCGCGTCGCGTACAGACGCAAGGTCATCGACGTGCAGGCGCCGAGCGACATGAGCAGGAGTTCGTACGGCCCCGGCCCGGTGTCGTCGCCGCCGACATCGGCGGGTTCGTCGGCGACGAGCGCATGCCGGCCGTCGAGCAGGTACTGGGCGAACTTGCCCGCACCCGTCTCGGCGACGACGATGCTGCCGGTTGCGACCTCAGGCGGCTCGAAGCGCGGGCCGCTCATGCCTGTACCAGGTCCTGGTATTCCTTGTGCCGCTTGATGTAGGCGGCGATGAACGGACACTGCGGAATCACCTTCTCGCCGTTCCTGCGCGCCTCGTCGAGCACGTGCTGCGCGAGCTTCGAGCCGATGCCGCGCCCGCCGAGCTGCTCGGGCACGAGCGTGTGGATGAAGGTGATCACGCCCGGCGCGCGCGCATAGTCGACGTGTGCGGTGACGCCGTCGACGGTGAGTTCGTAGCGGTTGCGCGCGCGGTTGTCGATGATCTCGTCGGACACTTGCCTTCTCCCTGCATGGACTCCGCATCATCATACGACGAAGCGCCGGGATATTCGTCGCCGACGCTCAGGCCAGGGCCGCCGTCGCGGACGCGCGAACCAACCACCGCGCCACGCGTTCGGCCCACTGCGCCTGCCCCGCTGCGTCCGCGATCAGGTCCTGGCGGATTTCGAGTTCGACGTTCGCCAGGCCGCGTTGCGTGCCGTACACCGGAATCGCGTAGTCGCTCGTGTCGCTGACCGAATACGGCTCGTTGTCGCCGACGACCCACTCGCCTTCCTCGCGGATCAGCCGCAGCAAAGCGTGGGCGAGGCGCGTGTCGCGGTGGTAGAGGATGCCGCAGTGCCACGGCCGCGCGACGCCGAGATAGGCCGGAGTGAAGCTGTGCACGGTGACGAGGATGGTCGGCCGGCCCGCGGCGCGGCGCGCGTCGAGTTCGGCAACGGTGCGTGCATGGTACGGCGCGAAGATTTCATCGATGCGCCGGCGCCTTTGTGCCGTCGACAGGTTCGCGTTGCCGGGAATGTCGGTGCGCTCACTGCGCAACGGGATCAGCGTCGGCGAGTCCAGCGGACGGTTGCAGTCGACGACGAGGCGCGAATAGGTCTGCACGATCGCGAACGCATCCAGGCGTGCGCCAAGCCGCGAAGTGAGGCCGGCCGCGCCAATGTCCCAGGCGATGTGCCGGTCGAGTTCGGCGGCGGCGACGCCGAGGTCGCCGAGCGCGCGCGGGATGCGCCTTCCGGCATGATCGCAGGTCAGGAAAAACGGCGACGCACCGGTCGGATTTTCGATCGAGCAGGCAGGCGGTTCGTCGGCGGCGAGCAGCGCCGTGGCTTCGACTGCGGCACGAGTATCCACAGCGGCGGCGCTCATCCCTGCGGCGCGCGCACCGTGGCGCGACGCGTCCAATCGAGATCGACGATCACGCGCTCGCCGCTGCGCGCATCGGTCGCTTCGAGCCGCGCGAGATGGCCGCTGCCATCGCAGATCCAGGCGCGAAGGTCGCCGTCGGCGCTCGCTCCTGGCAGTTTGCCGCTGGCGCGGAAGCGGTAGACCTGCGCCGCGCACTGGCTCGTCTTCGACGCCGACTCGACGCGCGCGTCGCGGATCGTCGCGATCGCGCGGCGCATCGCCGCCATGTCGAACGTGGTGACCGGCACGAGCGCGCGGTCGACCGCGCTCCAGACGCCCAGCGCATTGATCCACGCCTGCTCGCCGATCGCGACGAATTCCATCGCGTCGGTGCTTGCGTGGATGCGATCCGGGAACACGACCTCGATCTCGCCGGCCATCGCCGGCAGCGCCGGGCCGAACACGCGTCCCTGCGCATAGCCGCGAAAACCGCCCGCGTCGACGACCTGTTCGAAGGCGTGCTGCACCTCGGCGCGCGCGTCGGCGTGCGCCTGCATCGCGGCGCCGAGGCCGAGCAATCCCGCGACAAGAAATTTCATCTGCGCTCCGCGAAGAGTTCCGCGCAGAGTATCCGCATGCGCGGATGAACGCAGCCTATCGGCGCGCGCTTAGGGAGCCTCTGAATAACCTACTGTGCTCGACCCGATTCAATCCAAAATCGGGTGCGCCGGCGGTGTTCGGACTGCGCAGGCAGGATGCCGAAGCGAACATTCGCGCAGCGAATGGCCCGCAGGGCGAGCCGCGGATGCGGCGAGTCATCCTCATGTACTCGACTGTACACTCCGGGTTCTGCGCTCCGGCGACGCGCAAATTCTCTCCGCTCGCCACGGTTATTCAGAGGTTCCTTAGCCGGCGACGGCGACGCGGTCGCGCCCACCCGCCTTGGCCTCGAGCAGCGCCACGTCGGCGCGCTTGACCCAGGCGCGCGTGTCGTTCATGCCGGCGTCGTTCGTGGCGATGCCGATGCTGACCGTCGACATCGCCACCGGAATGCCATCCGGTTCGCCGGCGAGTACGGTGAGGCGGATGCGCTCGGCGATGATATGGGCGGTCTCCGCGTCGGTCTGCACCAGGACTACCGCGAACTCGTCGCCACCGTAGCGCCCGGGAATGTCGACGTCGCGAATGCAACGACGGATGATGCCGGCGACCGCACGGATGACCTCGTCGCCGGTCGGATGACCGTGCTCATCGTTGATCTGCTTGAACCGGTCGATGTCGATCATCAGCAGCGCCGCCGGCAGCCCGAGGCGCTGGTGGCGACGCAGGACTTCCACGGTCTTGTCCTCCCAGCTGCCGCGATTGAGCAGGCCGGTCAGGCCGTCGATGCGATTCAACTGCGCCAGCCGCCGATTTTGCCGGCTCACGGTGCGCACGAGCCGGTAGTTGACGCAGCCGATGACGAGCGGATAGACGACAAGCAACGGCAAGGCCATCAGCATCTCGGACATCGTCGTCGCGGGTCTGACGTTGAAACCGAACGCCAGAACGGCGACGGCACATCCGACTACTTGCCCGGCAAACGTGCGCGCCAGCAGCTTTAGTCCGCCGAGACTGAGCCGGTCGAACGCGAGCATCGTTGTCGTCAATACGCTCGGCAAGAGGTTGAACTGCATCAACGCGATCCAGACGCCGCCCATGGCGGAATCGATCACGAGATTGCGCAATTCGGCCTTGCGCGGCGAGCGTGAACGAAGCGCAATCCAGCGCGCCACATGCGGCCAGAGAAAGCCGTTCGCATACAGCAGCACCCAGGTGAGCGTGCTCGCGCCATTGACACGCAGTACCCCGGCGACGCAGAGGAAACCCGCCGCCAGCCCGAGTATGCGCAGCAAGTACATCCGCTTGACCAGCTGCCGGTCCTGGCTGATGAACTTCGCAACTTCGGGCAAGGGCGCGGTCATCATGGGCTCGCAGGTCGGTTTCCGACGGGTGGGTTCATGGAAATGGACATCCACCAGAACCCTAGCAAGACGCGTGCCTACCAGCCGTAGCATTGGCTGGCGCTCGGCAGCATGACGAACGACTCCGCAATGCCGGCGGCCTGGCCTCACGCCAGGCTCTTCAGCGCAGTCCCGGCACCCAGGGCGGCTTTGCAAAGGAAAGGCGCGCACCGTCACCCGGGCGCGCCGTGCCAAACGACCGAAACTGACCTGCCGGGTTACTTTCGGTCACCCGCTGTCGCATCTCGCGTGGCGCGAAATTCCGAATCGGCAGCCCAGTTCGGCCATTGCCGCGAATTCGCTAGGCGGTCGCCGAGCTGGTAAAGCACGCCGAGATCGTGGCTCATGCCGGCGAAGGTCCAGGTCGGCTCCCACTGGTCGGCGGGTTGGTGGTAGCGGTTTGCGGTGTAGTCCTTGCGGTATTTCTCGCCCGCGGCGACACCGCCATCGACTAGGTCGTCGCCCGACTCCCACGAGAACGCCGGCACGCCGCGCTTGGCGAAGCCGAAATGATCGGAACGGAAGAAGTGGCCCGCCTCCGGATGCGGGTCCTCGGAGAAATACAGCCCGTTGGCCTTGGCGATCGCGGTCGCCTCCTCGAGCAGTCCGGATTTGGCATTGCCCGACTGCGACCAGTTCTTCGCCAGCCCCATCGGATCGAGCGCGTCCATGTTGATGTCGGCCACCGTCTTGCCCAGCGGGTACAACGGCTTCGACGCGTAGTACTCCGAGCCGAGCAGGCCCTTCTCTTCCGCGGTGACGTTGAGGAAGACGATCGAGCGCTCGGGCTTGGGCCCATGCGCGAACGCACGGCCAAGTTCGATCAATGCGGCGGTGCCGGTCGCGTTGTCGACCGCGCCGTTGTAGATCCTGTCGCCCTTCGCGTCAGGCTCGCCGACGCCGAGATGATCCCAGTGCGCGCTGTAGATCACGGTCTCGTCGGGATGCTTGGCGCCCTCGATGCGGCCGACGATGTTCTGCGAGGTGATCACGCTGGAATCGACCTGGTAGCTGGCCGTGAACGTCGTGTTCCTGAGCGTGACCGGCTTGAACTCGCGCGTCTGCGCCTGCTTCTTCAGCTTGTCGAAGTCGAGGCCCGAACTCTTCAGCAGCGACACGGCGAGATCGCGCTGGATCCAGCCTTCGAGCCGGGGATGCGTCGCCGAAGGATCGTCGCGCACGACGTCGAACATCGTGTTCGTGTTCGAGTTCTTCACCGTCGCCCAGCCGTACGATGCCGGATCGGTTTCGTGCACGATCAAGAGGCCCGCCGCGCCGCGGCGCGCGGCCTCTTCGTATTTGTAGGTCCAGCGGCCGTAGTAGGTCATCGCCTTGCCGCCGAAGTCGCCGACGCCGGTTTCGAAATCCGGATCGTTGATCAGCACGATCGCGATCTTGCCCTTGAGATCGACGCCCTTGAAGTCGTCCCAGTGCCGCTCCGGCGCGGTCACGCCGTAGCCGCAGAACACGACTGGCGCCTTCGCGATCGCGACCGACTTGGCGCCGTCGAGCGGCGCGCGCACCGCGATCTGGCTGCCTTGGGTCAGGGCGTGTGCCTTGCCGCCGACATTGAACGCCAGCTTCGGCGCGCCCTTGATCTCGGCGCGCAGCAGCGGTACCGGCTGCGTCCACTCGCGCTTGCCGTCCTTGAGCTCGCCGCCCGGCGCGAGGCCGGCGGCCTTCATCTGCTCGATCACGTAGGCGACCGTCTTGGTCTCGCCCGGCGTCGCCGGGCCACGGCCCTCGAACTCGTCCGAAGAAAGCGTCTTCACTTCAGCCGACAGCAGATTCGGATCGAATTTCGGCACGTAGGCCGGTGCAGCGACCGGTTTCGCGGCGGACTGGGCCGGCGGATTCGTGGCACAGCCGGCCACGGAGAAAATGGCCAGAGCGATGGCCGTTGCAAGCAAGTTTTTCATGGCGCTCCCGAACATTAGGCGGACGGCGATGATAGTCCGCACGCGTCAGGAGCGTCCATACGACGCAGGCCAGAGGATGCCGTGCGCGCGCAGGGCAATGCTGGAGGCAGCCCGGTGCGGACTGCACGACGCTGCGCACCGATCACACGACGGTGATCAGCCATCCGGGCGCCCTTTCAGTTGTTGCCGCGAACGACGGGCTCGATGCGCATCTGCACATGCAGCGTTCCCGAATCGACGGCGGCGTCTTCGGCGACCAGGATCAGCACCCGCTTGTTGCTGATGCCCGCACTGATCAAACAGGACGTATATCCGCGGATACGTCGCTCCACTGTCGGACGACTCGCCGAATCGAGGCGTCGCGCCGTTGCGTGCAATGCAATCAGCGTCTGTTCGTATTCGCGCAATACTCTCGTCAGGGGCATCAGGCGATGGCAGTCATCGACCGCGGATTGCGCTTCTTCCTGCGTGAGCGACAGGGATTCGTTGAAATCGATTCTGACGCCCTCGTTCGTGCGCGCCACCTGGATTCCGGGATCGGCGCCCTGCTTGAGCCGGCCGTACAGCACGTCGAGATAGTAGCCGACGTCGGCGGAAACCATGGCATTGCGCTTGTCCTGGGCGAGCGCAAGCTTGGTTTCGGAACGCACCTTGTCGGCTTCCTGTGCGGGGACCACCGGCACTTGCGGCGCACTCGCCACCGGTGCCGGGGCGGGCTTCGCGACCGGCTTGCGCGGCTTGGCCGGCGGCAAGGGGTTGGGCTCTGCGGGTTCCGGCAACTGGGTCGGGATCGATTCCTCGACGATCGGCGCGGGTGGCTTTGGCGTAGGCCGTCGAAATGCGCTGCACGCGGACAGCGCAAGCAGCAGGGCAGACAACGGCAGCAGTGCAGCCGCGGGGCCGACCGACGAATTGCGCAATTCAGGTCTCACGATTGTGGCGATTGGAACGGAAAAACCGGATGAAATCATCGATCAGAAGCGGCTTGCTGAAAAGATGCCCTTGTCCGAGCAGGACGCCGTGGTCGCCGAGCCAGCGCGCCTGCGCTGCGGTCTCGACTCCCTCGGCCGCGGTACGCAAGCCGAGCGATCCCGCCATGTCGATGATGTGCTCGATTACCTGACTCGTCGCAACGGTCTTGCCGATCGTATCGACGAAGGCCTTGTCGATCTTGATCACGTCGAGTTCGAATGACTGCAGGTAGGCCAGACTCGAGTAGCCGGTGCCGAAGTCGTCGATCGCGATCTGATGGCCGCGTACCCGCAATTCGCGGATCCTGGCACGGTCGGCGTCACTGTCGATCAGCGAGCGCTCGGTGATCTCCAGCTTCACCGCCTCCGGCGGCAATCTGGCCTCAGCGATGCTTTCGCGCAGCTGATCGCCGAAGCGATCATCGCCGAGATCGCCGGCGGAGAGGTTGAGGCTCAGCGTCATCTTGCCCGCCTCGGCGAAAATCCTGGCCAGGTCGGCGACTGCCGTGCGCATGACTGCCAGCGTGACCTCATGCATTACCCCGGATTCTTCCGCGAGCGGTATGAACACGTTCGGACTTACCCAGGTTCCGTCTTCGCGCTGCCAACGGGCCAACGCCTCGGCGCCGATGCAGCGCAACGTACGCAAGTCGACCATCGGTTCGTAGACCACGCTGATGTCTCCCGCGCGCACCGCTCGCCGCAATGCGGCGGCAGCGCTGAACTGGCGACGCGAGAAACGCAGGATCGCCGCAGTCCAGGCAGCGGCGACGATCAGGCCGAAAATCGCACCCGCCGCGAGCGTCAATGCGTGGCGTCTCCAGAAATTCCCCAGCGGTTCGCTCGTTACGATCTCGATGGGCAACACGCCATGGAGAGAAAAGCGCGCGTAGATGCGCTGATTGTCCTTGTTCAGGCTGACGCCCACGGGCAACGATTTCGGTGCCGGCAGGCTCGCGTTCCACGGCGCCGAGGTCAAAGGCAGATCTTCCAGCCACAGCTCGGCCTGACGGTCCTGCATGGGGCCGAGGTCGAGCAACTGGCGCGGATCGACCGCAACGTCGTGGTCGCCGAAGCGCATGAGGAACAACTCGACGCCCGCCACCTTGGTCTGCTCGCCCGGCCACCAGGCGATGACGCCGCTATCGTAGACGCGGTCCGCGCGCTGAGGCTTGAGCGCAGCCGGCAAAAACCCGACCGCGCACAGGCGTTTGTTGGCTTGCCAGTAGCCGATGCTGCGCACGTATGGCCGCGACATCGCAGCGATGCGCAAGGCGTCCAGATGGGAATCGGAGCAGCGCGGCAGGTCGAGCGCATCGAACTGCACGAGCATGTCGCGGAGGTCGACCATGATGTTCTCGACGCGATCCCCCAGGATGGCAGCCAGTTTGCCCGAGTAGGCGTCTTCGGACGCGACCGATTCGCGCCACAAAAACCACGTCAACGTGCCAAGCAACCCGGCGATGCCGAGGAGTCCCGTGAGGATGACCCAGACGACCGTCTTTTCATGGCGCAGCATGTCGGCGCGGCAACCCTTGCTCGAGTACCTTACAGTCGCAACTGTTCCTTGACCCTGGCGGCCACGAGCACCGGTTCACTCCTTCAACGGGCAGACCCCTGCACACCGTCCCCTGCGAATTCGCGACATGCGCCTTCGACCTTTCAGCTTTTCCGCAGCCGGCAGAATGCCAAATGCATCACATTTTTGTCAACGAAAATCGGAAGCGAGCGCAACCCTGCGCACCCCACCGAGATTGCCCTAAAACCTGGGCGGGCTCCGGGTCCTGCCGGCCCACCGCAAGCGGCGGGCGGCGGAAGACGTTCCTGCAGACACGAACAGAAATCCCGCTCAGCGTACACCGCGCACCGGCAACGCGATGCGACTGCCTGGATCATAGTCGAGCTTCACGTGCAGGTTCTGCCCCTGGTAGGCATACACCACCTCGTACAACTGCGGCGAGTCCTTGCCCGGAGTGACGTTGTGGCAGCGCTTGACCACGCGTGTCACCGTGTCGTTGTCCTGACGCGATTCCTGGATCTTCTTGCCGGCAATACCGCCGCCCACCGCGCCGGCGACCGTGGTCAGCTTGCGCCCGTTGCCTCGGCCGAATTGATTGCCGATCACGCCGCCGGCGATGGCACCGATCACCGTGCCGGCGACCTGATGATCGTCCGATTGCGGGCGGCGCTCGGTCACGGTCTGGTCGCTGCACACCTGTTGCGGGCCACTCAACGGCGTCACACTGATCACCTGCGCATATTCGGCGCTGTCCGCCGCTTCGGGCTGAGGCGGAGGCGGCGCTGCGCCACCGGGACGCGGCGCGTAGCCAGCCGACGGCAGCGCGTCCTGCCGTACCGGCGGCGGCGCAGCGGCGGCAGGATTCATCGCCGCGGCATTGGCGACCGGCGGAGGCGCGCTCGCCGCGGGCGCATTCGCCGGCGCGGTCAGCTCCGCGACCGACATCGACGGCGCCGGTTGCGCGGGTGCCTGCTGCACCGGCGGCGGATTCTGCGTGGGCGCCGCAGCCGGTGCCGGTGGATTCTGCGCAGGTACCGCGACCGGTGTCGGCGCATTCTGCGCGGCGTTGTTCGGCGACGAGCCGCCGCACGCCGACAACACCGCGGCCAGCGCACACACCACGATACCGGCGAGTTTTTTCGACGACACGAATGGGGACTTGATCATGACACTCTCCTTGGCAGCCCTGCCGCACGATGGTAGTCAGAAAACGTGTACGCCCGCTGAAAAACCGGTCTGTGCAGCGGTTGATTTCCACGCCGGAAACGGGCAACGCGAAGACGCTGCGTGGCGGTCGTTTCGATGACCGAAGCGGACACCGATCCAGGCCGATCGCGGCGAATTGGCCCCTTCGCTGCGTCCATCGCTGCCCATATACTCTCCTGCCACCAACAATGGGGAGACGAAATGAACCACCGCATCGCCGCGCTCGCCGCCGGCCTGTTGCTCGCGTTGTCCACGCAGGCACAAACGCCCGCTGCCGCAACGCCCGCCGCGCCGAAGCCGCTCGTGCTCAAGGCCGCGCACCTGTTCGACGGACGCAGCGGCACGCTGGTCTCGCCCGGCGTCGTGGTCATTCAGGGTG